>VYCX01000143.1:2461-10636 GCA_009843725.1 Boseongicola sp. SB0675_bin_26 | reverse complement strand
GGCTTGATGACGTTGGATTCTATCATCTCGTGATAGAGGTCGTTGCCCTCGCGGGTCCGCTCGCCGACGCCGGCGAACACGGAGAAGCCGGAGTGAACCTTGGCGATGTTGTTGATCAACTCCATGATCAGGACCGTCTTCCCTACGCCCGCGCCGCCAAAGAGGCCGATCTTGCCGCCCTTTGCGTAGGGAGCGAGAAGGTCAACGACCTTGATGCCGGTCACGAGGATCTCGGATTCGGTCGACTGTTCGGAGAATTCAGGGGCCGGCTGGTGGATCGCGCGATGCTCGTCCGCCGTCACCGGGCCGCCTTCGTCCACCGGCGCGCCGACGACATTTATGATGCGCCCAAGGGTCGCGTTCCCTACGGGAACCGTGATCGGGCCGCCGGTGTCGGTGACATCCTGCCCGCGCACCAGGCCTTCGCTGCTGTCCATCGCGATCGTGCGGACGGTGCTCTCCCCGAGGTGCTGGGCGACTTCAAGGACAAGCCTGTTGCCATGGTTGTCGGTCTCCAGCGCATTCAGGATTTCGGGCAGGTGATCGTCGAACTGAACGTCGACAACAGCGCCGATGACCTGGGTCACTTTGCCTTTTGCATTTGCCATCTCTGGTTCTCCGGTGCTTCAGAGCGCCTCTGCGCCCGAAATGATTTCAATCAGCTCGTTGGTGATGACCGCCTGCCGGGTCCGGTTGAACTGGATCGTGAGCTTGTCGATCATCTCGCCGGCGTTGCGGGTCGCGTTGTCCATCGCGCTCATTCGGGCGCCCTGCTCGGACGCGCCGTTCTCGAGGAGCGCCGCAAAGATCTGCGTCGCCACGCCGCGCGGCAGGAGCTCGGCGAGGATTTCGTCGTCGCCAGGCTCGTAGTCGAAGACGGTGGCGTCTTCGCTGGCCTCGATCTTTGCGGGGATGATCTGCTGTTCCTGCGGGACCTGCGAGATGACGCTCTCGAACTTGTTGAAGTAGATCATCGCGGCGTCGAATTCCCCGGCGTCGAAGCGGCCAAGGACGTCTGAGGCTATGTCCTGCGCGTTGGCGTAGCCGACCCGTTTCACTTCAGAGAGGTCGACATGGCCGACAAAGTGGTCGCCGTATTCGCGACGGAGCTGCTCGCGCCCCTTCTTTCCGACGGTAAGGATCTTCGCCGTCTTGCCGTCGTCGACAAGTTTCCTGGCCCGAGCCTTTGCAAGTCTCACGATCGAGGAGTTGAAGCCGCCGCAAAGCCCGCGCTCGGACGTCATGACGACGAGAAGCCAGGTCTGGTCCGAGCCCGTGCCCTTCAGGAGCTTCGGGCCGTCCTCGCCGATACCGGCCGCCAGTCCGGCCAGAACGGCGTCGAACCGCTCGGCGTAAGGCCGCGCGGCCGACGCGGCCTCTTCGGCGCGGCGCAGCTTCGCGGCCGCGACCATCTGCATCGCCTGTGTGATCTTCCGGGTCGACTTGACCGAGTCGATCCGTGTCTTGAGGTCCTTGAGACTTGGCATTCCTGCTGTCCTTCAGGCCGGTTCAGAGATTACGAGAAGTCGCTGGCGAATTCGTCGATTGCCGCCTTGATCCTGTCGGCGGCGTCGCCAGTGACCTTCGGATCCTCGGCGGTGATCCAGTCGAGAAGATCCTGGTGCTTGGACCGCAGATGGTTGATCAGGCCCCTTTCGAAGCGTCCCACCTCGCCTGTCGCGATCCCGTCGAGGTATCCGTTGATGCCGGAGAAGATGACGCAGACGATTTCCGCGTTGGTCAATGGCGAGTACTGCGGCTGCTTCATGAGCTCCGTCAGTCGGGCGCCACGGTTCAGGAGACGCTGCGTCGCTGCATCGAGATCAGAGCCGAACTGCGCAAAGGCCGCCATCTCGCGGTACTGGGCAAGCTCGAGCTTCACCGAACCTGCGACCGACTTCATCGAGGCGGTCTGGGCGGAGGAGCCGACGCGTGACACCGAGAGGCCGGTGTTGACCGCCGGACGGATGCCCTGGTAGAACAGGTCGGTTTCAAGGAAGATCTGGCCATCGGTGATCGAGATCACGTTGGTCGGGATGAAGGCCGAAACGTCCCCGCCCTGGGTCTCGATTATGGGCAGTGCCGTCAGCGATCCGGCGCCGTTGTCCTCGTTGAGCTTCGCCGAACGTTCGAGAAGCCGCGAGTGCAGGTAGAAGACGTCGCCCGGATAGGCTTCACGTCCCGGCGGGCGGCGGAGCAGAAGCGACATCTGGCGATAGGACACGGCCTGCTTGGAGAGATCGTCGTAGATGATCAGCGCATGGCGTCCATTGTCCCGGAAATACTCCGCCATTGCCGTAGCGGCATAAGGCGCGAGGAACTGCATCGGAGCCGGGTCCGAGGCGGTGGCGGCGACGACGATCGTGTAGTCGATCGCGCCCGATTCCTCGAGCTTCCTGACGAGCTGCGCGACGGTCGACCGCTTTTGCCCGACCGCGACGTAGACGCAATAGAGTTTCTTGCTTTCGTCATCGCCGGCGGCATGGTTGTACGACTTCTGGTTCAGGATCGTGTCCAGCGCCACGGCGGTCTTTCCGGTCTGGCGGTCGCCGATGATGAGCTCCCGCTGACCCCGGCCGATCGGGATCATGGCGTCCACCGCCTTGAGCCCCGTGGCCATGGGTTCGTGCACGGACCGGCGCGGGATGATGCCCGGCGCCTTCACGTCTGCAACCCGGCGCTCGACTGCCTTGATCGGGCCCTTGTCGTCGAGCGGGTTGCCGAGACCGTCAACGACGCGCCCAAGGAGCGCGTCCCCGGCCGGCACGTCCACGATGGCGTTCGTGCGCTTGACCGTGTCGCCTTCCTTGATGTCCCGGTCCGAGCCGAAAATCACGATGCCGACGTTGTCGCTCTCGAGGTTGAGGGCCATCCCCATGATGCCGCCAGGGAACTCGACCATCTCGCCGGCCTGGACGTTGTCGAGACCGTAGACGCGGGCAATGCCGTCCCCGACGCTGAGCACGCGCCCCACTTCGGCGACCTCGGCTTCCTGGCCGAAATTCTTGATCTGCTCCTTGAGGATTGCAGAAATTTCTGCTGCTTGGATCGTCATCTATCCGACCTCGTTCATTGTGTTCTGCAGGGCCGCAAGCCTCGATGCGATCGAGGTGTCGATCATCTTCGAACCCACCCTGACAACCAGGCCGCCGATCAGGCTTTCGTCGACGGCAACGTTCATCTTCACTTCCTTGCTGACGGACGCCGTGAGCGCGGCGGCAAGCTTTGTTATCTGCTCATCCGTGAGGGTTGTCGCGGTGCGCACCTCGGCGGTCACCTCGCCTCTCTCGTCCGCGACGAGCCGACGAAGCGCGATGACAAGCTGGGGCAGCACGAAGAGACGGCGCCGTGACGCCATCAACCCGAGCGCGTTCGTCATCGTGCCGGAGAGTTCCATGCCTGCGGCGATGGCCGCAACGGCATTCCCCTGATCGCCGCGGGAATAGATCGGCGAGCGTATCAGCCTGCGAAAGTCGCCGCTCCCGGAAAGGGCCGCATCCAGCGCGTCGACGTCCCGCTCAAGGCGGTCAAGCCCGTCACCGTCCTTCGCCAGCTCAAAAGCGGCCGTCGCGTAGCGAGCGGCAATTCCCGAAGAAATTGAGGCGGATTCCGACACTTGTCCCCTTTCCCAAGCCTGCCGCTCCCGCCGGGATGCCGACGCAATTGGCCGTTGTCGGCGGGCACTTCCCGCGAGCAGATCAGCGGTCATGTAACAGAGGAATTTCTGCGCCGCAACAGGGTAGGCGACCCGTGCCGCAACGCAAATCTCGCCACATTCCAGTCACTTGGTCCAGGTGCGGCGGATTGCAGCGTTGCGGATGCGAGACGAGTGGCAACTTCTCGCCGATTCCACCCGACCTTGCTCAGACCGGCTTGGGTCCGGGGACCGCGATTCCGTCCAGGACGCCGAGGGGACGCTTGATCGCCTCCGCCAATCCCGCTCGCGGCGGCGCCGGGACCTGCTTGGTGACTTCGACGAGAAGCACGCCTCCGGCGAAGCGATTTGCGACCCGTGCCCCCAGCCTTTCCCAGAACGGTCCCGTCCTGAGCCAGAAGCGCTTTTCGCTGGGAGGCTGGTACAGTGCCGCAAGATGCCGTTTCGGCACGAGACCGATCACGGAGAGCATGCCTTCAAGCTGGCCGAGCGTGTAGGGCCGCCCGAATCCGAAGGGCGTGGCGTCGCGGCTCGACCACAGCCCGGCGCGGTTCGGCACGACAAGAATGCCGCGGCCCTCGGGCGCGAGCACGCGGTAGCATTCATCGAGAAGCGCGATCGGGTGCTCGCTGGCTTCAAGCCCGTGAAGGACGATCAGCCGGTCAACGCTGTCGGTCTCGACGGGCCACAGGGTTTCCTCGCAGAGCACCGAGACGTTGGGCTGCCCGGCCGGCCAGCGCCTCACGCCCTGCCGGCCCGGCATCAGCGCCGTCACGCGATGCGCGGCATCAAGATATGGCCCGAGGAGCGGAACCGCGAAGCCGAATCCCAGGACATTCAACCCCCGTGTGTCGGGCCAGAGTTCGCGCATGCGGGCGCGAATGGCGCCTCGCGCGATCCGTCCAAGACGGGTCTTGCCATAGAAGGCGTCAAGGTCGACCACGTCGAAGTGCATTGCTCTCCCGGAAGCTTTCGCCGACAATTGACGCCAGCATAGCGACGCAAGAGGGTAATGCCATGTCTTTTGAGACCGTCACGATTCCATGCCTTGAGGACAATTACGCGTTCCTGCTGACGAGCGGGGGGAATGCGGCCGTGGTGGACGTGCCGGAGGCTGCGCCGATTCTTTCGGAAATCGCGGCACGTGGCGTGACCGTCACGGACATTCTCCTGACCCACCATCACCCAGACCATGTTCAGGGGCTGGATGAGCTGAAAGCCGGCATTGGCGGCGAGTTGCGCGTGGTCGGCGCGGCTGCGGACGCGGAACGCTTGCCGCCCCTTGATCTCGCCGTGTCCGATGGCGACCGGTTCGAGCTGCTCGGCGCAGAGACGGCGGTTCTCGACGTGTCGGGGCACACGGTTGGTCATGTCGCCTTCCACGTGCCGGCCGCGAAAGTCGCGTTCACCGCGGACAGTCTCATGGCCCTTGGCTGCGGGCGCGTGTTCGAGGGCACAATGGACCAGATGTGGGCGAGCCTCAGCAAGATTGCGGAACTCCCGGGCGACACGACCATTTGTTCGGGGCACGAATACACCGAGGCGAACGCACGATTCGCGATCACCATCGAGCCTGACAGCTCGGCGCTTCAGGAGCGCATCGCGCGAATCGCCGAGGCCCGTTCCAGGGGCGAGCCGACCGTGCCGTCGCTATTGTCGGAGGAGCTTGCAACCAATCCGTTCCTCCGCGCGGGCATCGCGGAGATCAAGTCGGGACTTGGAATGAGCGGCGCAAGCGATTCAGAGGTGTTTGGCGAGATTCGCCGCCGAAAGGACGCGTTTTGAAGGTCGCGAGAAGCGGCCGAACCGCGCCGTCCGTTCAGGAAGGGCCGTCGCAAGGGCGCTTGCCTCACCCGATGCAGGCATGGATGCACCCTCAAGACGCTCCCGGACCAAGATGGGCGGAACGGCCGGAAGCGGCTAGCACGCCGGACGGACTTGAGGAACTGTATGACACGCCATTGTCGGCAGTTCCTGACAAGATCTGCAATGTGCCCGCCCCCACTCCGAGACCCGGGGCTTGGCAGCCGGCTTCGCCGTTCCGAGCACAGTCGGACCGGAGGGCGCTGACGGCGGTCTGTGCGGCAACGCTGAAGCTGTCCTTTGCACTGCTGGCGACAAGACGCTTCTCCTGCCGACCGGCGGGGCGCAGGTCGGGCGCCGAACGTGAATTCGTTGACACGCGATGACAAGGGGCACGTCGCATCGACCGACGTCGCCGACCGCTCCCGCGCGCAAACGACCATTTTGACGGAACGCGGTCTTGCGAAGGACTCGGCTTGGCTCAAGCCTGCCGTCGGCCTCTCGGCCGACGCCAGCCGCGAAATTGACGGTCGAAAGCGGCCTGAATCCGGTGCAAAATGGCGTCGTCGCCGAAAAATGTGATCCAACTGGAAGAAAAAAGGCTTGAAGCCCGGGATTTCTGGCAGAATCCTGACTACATGCGGTCGGTGCCCAGGGAGTCGCCTGGCCGACATGACGGGAACTGAGTAGAGGAGCCTCTGCGCGTGCCAAGTTTCTCGAATACGCTGGAAGGCGCGATTCATGCGGCGCTGGCCATTGCCAATTCCCGGCGCCATGAACTGGCCACTCTCGAGCATCTGCTTCTCGCGCTGATCGACGAACCGGACGCGGCAAGGGTGATGAAGGCGTGCTCGGTTGACCTTGATGACTTGCAGAGAACCTTGAAGCAGTTCATCGAGGACGATCTTTCGTCGCTTGTCACCGGGGTCGACGGTTCAGAGGCCGTGCCGACTGCTGCATTCCAGCGCGTGATTCAGCGAGCCGCCATCCATGTGCAGTCAAGCGGCCGGACCGAAGTTACCGGGGCCAACGTTCTGGTGGCGATATTCGCGGAGCGCGAATCGAACGCAGCCTACTTCCTGCAAGCCCAGGACATGACGCGCTATGACGCGGTGAACTTCATTGCCCACGGCGTGGCCAAGGACCCGGCCTTTGGCGAGACGCGGTCGGTGACGGGCGCAAGCGAGGTTGAGGAAGATCACGGGGTTCGGCAAGCCGAGGAAGAGGACAACAAGGAGTCGGCGCTCGCAAAGTTCTGCGTGGACCTGAACGCCAAGGCGACCAAGGGTGACGTTGATCCGCTGATCGGGCGGGAGCATGAGGCGGAGCGCTGCGTCCAGGTGCTGTGCCGGCGTCGGAAGAACAATCCTCTGCTGGTCGGCGACCCGGGGGTCGGCAAGACGGCGATCGCGGAAGGCCTGGCCAAGAAGATCGTCGAGAAGACCACGCCGGAAGTGCTGCATGGAGCCACGATATATTCGCTGGACATGGGTGCCCTGCTGGCGGGCACGCGCTATCGGGGAGACTTCGAGGAGCGCATGAAGTCCGTCGTGCAGGAACTCGAGGACCACCCGGACGCGATTCTGTTCATTGACGAAATTCATGCCGTGATCGGCGCGGGCGCAACGTCGGGCGGCGCCATGGATGCATCCAACCTGCTGAAGCCCGCGTTGCAGGGCGGGCGGCTGCGTTGCATGGGATCCACCACGTACAAGGAATACCGCCAGCAGTTCGAAAAGGACCGGGCGCTGTCCCGCCGGTTCCAGAAGATCGACGTCGTCGAACCGTCTGTCGACGACTCGATTCAGATTCTTCTCGGGATCAAGCCGTATTTCGAGGACCACCATGCAGTCAGGTACACCGACGATGCCGTGCGGACGGCGGTCGAGCTCTCGGCGCGATACATCAATGACCGGAGGTTGCCCGACAAGGCCATCGACGTGATTGACGAAGCCGGTGCCGCGCAGCGCCTCGTGGAGGTCAAGAAGCGCCGGAAGACCATCGACGTCCCTCAGATCGAGACGGTCGTGGCCAAGATCGCGCGCATTCCGCCGAAGAAGGTGTCCAAGGACGATGCCACGGTCCTGAAGGATCTCGAAGCGTCACTGAAGCGTGTGGTGTTCGGCCAGGAGCGCGCCATCGAGGCCCTTGCCTCGGCCATCAAGCTCAGTCGCGCAGGGCTTCGTGAACAGGAAAAGCCGATAGGAAACTACCTGTTCGCGGGTCCGACGGGCGTCGGAAAGACAGAAGTGGCGCGCCAGCTCGCGGACGTGCTGGGCGTTGAACTGCTTCGCTTCGACATGTCGGAATACATGGAGAAGCATGCGGTCAGCCGGCTGATTGGCGCGCCTCCGGGCTATGTCGGCTTTGACCAGGGCGGACTTCTGACCGACGGCGTCGACCAGCATCCTCATTGTGTCCTGCTGCTGGACGAGATCGAGAAGGCGCATCCGGACGTGTTCAACATCCTGCTCCAGGTGATGGACCACGGGAAGCTGACCGATCACAACGGCCGGGCCGTGAACTTCCGGAACGTGGTCCTGATCATGACCTCGAATGCCGGCGCGTCCGACATGGCGCGGGCCGCAGTGGGGTTCGGCCGGGACCGTCGCGAGGGCGAGGACACTGAAGCGATCGAGCGGATGTTCACGCCCGAGTTCCGGAACCGGCTCGACGCCGTGATTTCCTTCGCGGCGTTGCCGCCGGAGGTGATCCTG
>VYCX01000143.1:0-2451 GCA_009843725.1 Boseongicola sp. SB0675_bin_26 | reverse complement strand
TCGTCCTGCAGCTCGAGGCGCAGCTGATGGATCGCGGCGTTCACATTGAGCTGACGCGGCGGGCCGCGGAGTGGCTGGCGAACAAGGGCTATGACGACAAGATGGGTGCACGGCCGCTTGCGCGGGTCATCCAGGAGGAGATCAAGAAGCCGTTGGCCGAGGAGCTGCTTTTCGGCAAGCTTGCCAAGGGCGGCATTGTCAGGGTTGGCGTCAAGGGCGGCGAGCTTGACCTCAGGATCGAGCGCAAGACCAAGCGGCTGTCTTCGAGGAAGAAGCCACCCTTGCTGACTGCCGAATGAGGCCCGGTGCGGCCGCTCTTGCGGGGCGCGTGTTCAACGAGGCCAGCCGCTCTTCCTGACGGAAGGTGCCGGGTCCGGCTGCGCTCGTTTCCGAATCGTGCGAGGCAGGTCCGGGAGCCTACGTCCGTTTGCGGATCGTATCGATCATGAGATGGACATTGTCCGGATTCGCATCCGGCGTGATGCCATGGCCGAGATTGAAGACATGCGGGCCGGTCTTGAAGGCTTCCAGGATCGAGCGGGTCTCGCGAATGAGTGCGCCTCCGCCGGCAACCAGGAGATGTGGCGCGAGATTTCCCTGAACCGGGCCATCCTTCTGAACGTGGCGGGCCGCCCAGGCGGGATCGACCGAGCTGTCGAGGGCAACGCAGTCCGCACCTGTGCGCCGGGCAAATCCTTCGTAGCGCTTTCCCGCCTCGCGCGGGAATGCAATGACCGGCGCGTCCGGATGGCGGGACTTCAGGGCCCCGACGATCCGGCGCGTGGGCTCGACCGCATAGTTCTCGAAGTCCTCCCCCCTAAGCGACCCGGCCCAGCTGTCGAACAGCTTGACGGCTTCTGCTCCCGCCTCGATCTGGGCGGAAAGATAGGAGATCGTGGTGTCCGTCAGGTGCTCGATCAGGGCGTCGAACAAGCCAGGCTGTTCCGTCTTGAGCGTGTGTGCAGGACCCTGCCCGGGCGTGCCCCTTCCGGCGATCATGTAGGAGGCGACCGTCCACGGACCGCCGGCGAAGCCGATGAGCGCGGCTTTCGGCGGCAGTTCGCCGGAAACGATGCGGAGCGTGTCATAGACCGGCGCGAGATGGTCGTGGATGGCGTCCGGATCCCGCAGGGCGTCGAATTCGGCGCGCGTGGTCACGGTCGAGAGTCTTGGGCCGTCGCCTTCGACAAACCGGACGTCGAGGCCAAGGGCGTCGGGAACGAGGAGGATGTCGGCAAAGAGTATCGCCGCATCAAGGTCATAGCGATGGATCGGCTGAAGCGTCACTTCGGCGGCAAGTTCGGGCGTGTAGCAGAGGGCAAGGAAGTCCCCCGCCCGGGTGCGCGTTTCCCTGTATTCCGGCAGGTGGCGTCCTGCCTGGCGCATCATCCAGACGGGCGGGATGTCAATCCGTTCGCCTGCCAGCGTGCGCAGCAGCTTCTTGGTCATGGTCCCGCCTCTGCTGTCAGGGTCTGCGCTTGTCAATAGTGAGCATTGTCCTGCACCGCGCTGGCGACTAGACCCCTGAGCATGATGATGCCGGATCGTGAACGTCCCTGCCGCATTGGCACGCGCGGCACTCCGCTTGCGCTGGCGCAGGCCAAAGAGGTGCGCAACCTCCTTGCCACGACGCCCGGTCTCGAGCCGGAAGCGTTCGAGATCGTGGTGATCAGGACGACAGGGGATCGCGTGACCGACCGGCCGCTGCGCGAATTCGGCGGCAAGGGCCTGTTCACCAAGGAAATCGAGGAGGCGCTGCTGGAAGGCCGGGTCGATTGTGCCGTGCATTCGATGAAGGACGTGCCGGTCATTCAGCCCGAGGGGCTTGTGATCGACGCGTGCCTGCGGAGCGAGGACGTTCGGGACGCGTTCGTGTCGCTCTCCGGCGGCGCCTTGCTTGACATGCCGGAAGGGTCGACCCTGGGAACGTCAAGCCTGAGACGCCGTGCCCAGGCCCTGCGTCGCCGTCCGGATCTCAATGTCGTCGAGTTCAGGGGCAACGTGCAGACAAGGCTCCGAAAGCTGGAAATTGGCGTGGCGAACGGCACGCTGCTGGCGATGGCGGGCCTGAGGCGGCTGGGGCTGGCGGGAAGCGCTCGGGTGGTGCCGATGGATGTCCATGACATGCTGCCTGCGGTCGGGCAGGGCATCATTTGCATCGAGAGACGGGAGGACGACCGCGACGTGGCGCAGCTCATCGATGCCGTTCGACACCCGGAAACCGAGGCCAGGATGCGGGCGGAACGCGCGTTTCTGGCTCGTCTCGACGGATCGTGCCAGACACCGATTGCCGGATACGGGGAGGTCAGGGACGGAAGGCTGCGATTGACGGGGGAGATCCTGCGACCTGATGGCGGCGAGGCATTTGCAGGAACGCGGACGGGGCCGGTTGAAGATGGTCCTGCGCTTGGCCGCGACCTTGCCGAGGCGCTTCTTGCGGCAGCCGGCCCC
>VYCX01000084.1 GCA_009843725.1 Boseongicola sp. SB0675_bin_26 | reverse complement strand
GGCATACAGCGGCGAGATAAGGACCGCATGGAGCCAATGCCGAAAGGCGTTCAGAAAGCCGGAACGGATCTACGATTTCGAGAGGGGCGACCACATTGGCCTCAAGGACGAATTTGAAGTCACGGTGACCAAGCCGGACGGCACGACCGAGACATCCCGCAGCGACGGAAATTGACTTTCTGGCCCGAATCGCGCCAGCATTCCTCCCGCAACAATTCTAGACGATCCGCTATGCCGGGTCGCCCGCCGAATAAGCCTGACCCGGCAAGGGGTAGCTCCCCGACGCCTTGGCGAATAAGCGGGGACGTTTCCGACTTGGATACAGTTCGCAACGGCCCGGCACCCGCCCGGTCGTTGTTCTCAAAACGGCGGAAGCGGTCGGATCAGGACCACTCCAGCCAGGCACAATGATGGGGTCGCCATCATCATGACCTACTCTGAACGAACAGAGCGCCTCCATTGTGCTGACTATTGGAGGTTTCACAATGCGAAAGATGTGCGCCGCCGCCGTGGCGGCGGTGCTGGCTTGCGGAACGGTAGCATCGGCGCACGTCCCTGAAGCGTGCGTACCGGCGATGAACGCTTGGCTTGATGCAAAGAATGTCGTTCTGGAGTCGGTCAAACAGGATGCCAGGCTTCGCGATGAACTGAACGCCCTGATGGAGACCTACGGCACCGAAGGCGGGGCCACAGACGCCGAACTGGATGTTGTCGACGCCAACCTCTGGGTGTCCGAACGCGCGACGGCAAGAGCAAGGAAAGCGGAAATCACTGCATTCCATGACGTGTGGAATTGCGTCAGTGGCTGACCTGAAAGCCGACACGGCGCAGACTCTTGCATCCTTGAAAGAAGCCAGACAGATAAGCCGGGACTCCCAAAGCGAATTCAGGGAAGTCGCATTCAACTTGCGCCGCATGCTGGACGACCCTGCCTCGTCGTATGAAGCAAGGCGTTCTGCCGAAGAACAGTTGTTTGACGTTTTGCAAGCCTTGAAGGAGTCGGAACAGACCGAAAGGGACATAGACGAGTCCATAGCGTCGATCAGTCTGCTGCAGTCGCAGGTTCAGTCCAACGAGAATGTCGAACTGGTCATCGGCATGGTCGTCGTTCTCATTGTCTTCGTCGTCGTGCTGGCCGTGGTTTTCCAGTGAACGGCAAACCGTTCTGGACGCTCCTGCTTCCGACCTCTACAACGCCGACGCCCCCGAAGTTCGCGCTTCGGGGGCGTTGCGTTCCGCATCTAGCGGCGTACCGTATGCAGTGGGCAGAAATTTTTCAAAGTCGAGATGAAGCGATTCAGTCATTTAGTTGCGTATAGAACAACATGAAGACAGAAATATAGTAGGGTGAATCGAAAACAAATAGTTGACTTGCGTGTTACCACTTGACATCTTTTATAATGGGTGGCGACCACGACACCACCCAGAAAATTACATGGCATGACACAAAATTTCGATCGCGACGCAGTTGTGAGGCAGGTTCTTGAAGAACATCTTGCGTCGGCGAAGATAGTTGATTTGCTTGTCAAAGAAGGCAAAGACGCTGACGGTGATCCGATTCTTGACATCACTGTCGTGTTCGAAGCGGAAGACGACAGGCTTGATCCCGACCAAGTTCTTGGACTGATACGGCACTTGCGCAGGCCGCTGAACGAAATTGGTTCAGATCTCTTTCCTATCTTGTGGTTCAAGACACGAGAAGAAGCCGCGGATGCAACCGCGTGACCTGATCGCCAGCGCCAGGAAGTTGGCTGGAGAAGGCCAGATAGGTTCTCCAAAACAGGCGGATCTCAAGAGGGCATTGAGCTCAGCTTACTACGCCATGTTCCACGCGATTTGCCGGAATTGCGCCGATACCTTGGTCGGGAAAACCCCATCCCAGAGGAGTCAAGGTGCTTGGAACCAAGCATACCGTGCCGTAGAGCATCGACATGCCAAATCTCAGTGCAGGTCTGGCTTGATTCCCCAGTTTCCAGCGGAAATTCTGGATTTTGCCAATCAGTTTGCAGCCTTTCAGGAAAAGCGGCACAAGGCTGACTATGACCCATCACACAAATTGACACGCCAAGTTGTCATCACCGAAATTGACTCTGCCGACACTGCAATCAAGAAACTGGAAAAGGCGCAGATCAAGCACAAGCGAGCATTTGCGGTCTGGACAGTGATGAAGCACCGAGAGTGATTTTTTGTCGTCCGCCCCGCCCTGGCCGCCAAACCTGCGGGGCGTTGCGATTCTACCAGGTTCCGCCACTTCCCAAAAGTGCCGCACAGGCTTTGTGCGCATCCCGTTCAGCAATACCCCGAACGCAGGACTGGTACGGCGAGAAATAGACGTAGATTGCGACCGACAGAACAAGTGCGGCTGCAAGGATAATGGCGGAATGCATGTTCATTTCCACACTTTATAGGACGGTCTCACGCCAAGTGACAAGCGCACTTCCCTCCAATCTTCAGCGTGGTCCCAACGTGCGGCGAATTTTCCACGGGCCGCGTATAGGACGTTCTATCTCGACCAATTTCTTGTGTTCCAGTCGTTCAGCGATTGCCCTGCCAAGGGCTGCACCGTCAATGGTATGGTAGCCAAGTATCAATCTGCCAAAGGCCAGTTCGTCAGCAACGCCAGAAACATTGAACCAGCGCTTGCTGTTGCTTTCCCCCATGCACTTTAGGAACGCGTTTTCCAGTTGCAGCATGGCCTGTTCGCATTCGTTGCGAAGGACGTGTCTGTCAGTCATGCAGTCTTTCTCCCATTGTCAGTCGCTGATCGCGCGCCGGACGAAAGCCCGTTGTAGGCAATGAGGTCGCCAGCTCAAGAGCCACTGCCGGCCGCGTCCATCATTCGCAGGATCGGCATTGCCGCCTCAAGCTCCGCCTCGACCTGCGTCCGGGACGGCTTCGGGGGCGCGATGCCACGATCCGCCAAGGCGTTCAGAAGCTCCGAGTAGGAGTCCATGTGCAGGTTCCGCATCGCTTCTTCCCGGGACGTCTCTCCCGCCAAGAAGCTGTCGATGACCTGCGTTGTGGTCAGCAAGGCGTCCATCTCCAGTTCTGCCGCAAAAAGCATAGCCGTTTCGGCGTCGTCAAGGAAGGAATAGCCTTCCGGCGGGGGATGGCGGAGCCCGGGATCCTGGAGGCCGCTGGCCGGATGCACGGAAACCGGAAGCGCCGGGCCTGGCGGCTTTCCGCGGGATCCCGGACGCTGCGGCGCCTCGGGGCCGGGCCGTCCCGGAGCGGGCGCTTAATGCTCCCCAATCACTTTACCTGACGGGATCCGGGAGATAATGCTACATCCATGAGCAGCGTCACGGACGACCCCAACATAGAGTTCCAGAATCTTGCAGAGCCGCTGCGCCGCGCCATCGGCGAGCGATACCTGACCTACGCGCTCTCGACCATCATGCATCGGGCCCTGCCCGACGTTCGCGACGGCCTGAAGCCGGTGCATCGACGCATCCTCTACGCGATGCGTGAACTGCGGCTGAACTCGTCGGGCGGGTATCGCAAGTCGGCCAAGATCTCCGGCGACGTGATGGGCAACTATCACCCCCATGGCGACGGAGCCATCTATGACGCGATGGCCCGGCTCGCTCAGGAATTCAACGTTCGCTATCCGTTGGTCGACGGGCAGGGGAACTTCGGCAATGTCGACGGCGACAACCCGGCCGCGTCTCGCTACACCGAGGCGCGAATGACCGCCTTCGCCGAGGCGCTGCTCGAGGGGCTCGACGAGAACGCGGTCGATTTTCGTCCAAATTACGACGGAACGCTGTCCGAGCCCGTGGTGCTTCCGGCGGCCTTTCCCAATCTTCTGGCAAACGGATCCAGCGGGATTGCAGTGGGGATGGCGACCAACATCCCGCCGCACAACATCGGACAGCTCTGCGATGCCTGCATTCACCTGGCGAAGGCGAGGAATTCGGATCGCGTGCGGGACGACACGCTGATCGATTGCGTGCAGGGTCCGGACTTTCCGACAGGTGGCGTCGTGGTCGAACCGCGCGAGGCGATTGCCGAAGCGTACAGGACAGGGCGCGGCGGCTTCCGCACGCGCGCAACTTGGAATGTGGAGGATTTGGGCAGAGGGCAGTGGCAGATCGTGGTCACGGAAATTCCCTATCAGGTCCAGAAGAGCCGCCTGATCGAAAGGCTCGCAGAGGCGATCCAGACGAGGAAGATTCCGGTCCTTGCGGATGTCCGGGACGAAAGCGCGGACGACATCCGGATCGTTCTTGAGCCGCGATCACGCAACGTGGCGCCCGATGTCCTGATGAACATGGCCTTCCGGACAACGGATCTGGAAGTCCGTTTCAGCCTGAACATGAACGTGCTGATCGACGGCGTGACGCCCAAGGTCGCCTCGCTCAAGGACGTGCTGCGTGCGTTCCTGGACCATCGTCGCGAGGTGCTGCAGCGGCGCTCGAAGTTCCGGCTCGACAAGATCGACCATCGGCTCGAGGTGCTCGAGGGCTTCGTGACCGCGTTCCTGAATCTCGATCGCGTCATCGACATCATTCGCTACGACGAAGACCCGAAGCCTGCCCTGATGCGCGAGGACTGGTCGAAGGAGCATGCGCGCGCGACATCCGAGAAGGACTACGAGTCGCCGTCCCCGGGCGACGGCGAGCTGTCGGAAGTCCAGGTTGACGCGATTCTCAACATGCGCCTGCGCTCGCTGCGCCGCCTCGAGGAACTGGAGCTTCGGAAGGAGTTTGACGAACTGACCAGGGAGCGGGCGGACCTCGAGGATCTTCT
Source organism: Boseongicola sp. SB0675_bin_26 (assembly GCA_009843725.1). Lineage (GTDB taxonomy): Bacteria > Pseudomonadota > Alphaproteobacteria > Rhodobacterales > Rhodobacteraceae > JAJEFO01. Next base: position 5,998 of record VYCX01000084.1, on the reverse strand, counting down.
GGAGAGCGAAGGCCTGCAATGGAAAGCCATCGTCGGCCAGTTGCGTGATGCAAGGACGAAGTTCGGCGACGAGCGCCGCACCCGGTTCGGCGAGGCGGTCGAGATCGAGGACGTGCCGCTGGAGGCGATGATCGACCGTGAACCGGTCACTGTCGTATGTTCAAGGATGGGCTGGATCCGGGCAATGAGCGGCCATGTCGATCTTTCCCGCGCATTCAAGTTCAAGGATGGCGACGGCCCCCGTCATGTCTTCCATGCCGAAACGACTGACCGCCTGCTTCTTCTGGGCGCGAACGGCCGCTTCTACACACTGTCCGCCGCCAACCTGCCGGGCGGTCGGGGCATGGGGGAACCCGTGCGCCTGATGGTTGACCTGCCGAACGAATGCGAGATCGTCGCCCTTCTTGTCCATCGGCCCGGACAACGGCTCCTGGTCGCGTCGTCCGCCGGCTTCGGCTTCGTGGTTCCCGAAGACGAGGTTGTGGCACAGACCCGTGCCGGAAAGCAGGTTCTCAACGTCAAGAGCGATGCGGCTGCCGTCGTCTGCCGTCCCGTTGACGGCGACCATGTCGCTGCCGTGGGGCAGAATCGAAAGATGCTCCTGTTCCCGGTTGCGGATCTTCCGGAAATGTCGCGCGGCAAGGGCGTGCGTCTTCAGAAGTACAGGGACGGCGGACTCTCGGACGCCAGAACCTTTGAACTCTCCCAGGGTCTTGCATGGCTTGACCCTGCGGGCCGCACCCGGACAGTCAAGGAACTGGACAACTGGCAAGGGTCCCGCGCAACAGCCGGCCGGATGGCGCCTCGCGGCTTCCCGCAAGACAACAGGTTCACTTGACGCGGTGCGGATCGATTGCGGAACCTGGACGCGACGTGATCGGGATTTCGCACGGCGCGCCATCCCCACGACCATCCCGCCATGCCGGAGAAGACTCCGAGGCCCGATGGCTGCGACGGGCCGGGCGCCTGTCCGGACGGCACACCGAACATGCGCCCCGGGTCGGCGACTGCCGGCGTGCCCGGAAAGGCCTGCATCAGCAGGCCGAAACCCCTCGGACCGGCCGGACAGTGCCGTTCCGTCCGCGCAGGCCGACCGAGACGGCACCGATTCCGCGCTTGGCGGCGATGGGCTGCGAACGCTCGGCGCAGATCGACCTTGACGATCTGGTGGCGTTCGGCGCAGGTCAATGGCGCAGCGGGTTCGCGCGGTCGGCCGCCCGTCCTTCCCGCACCCGTCCGCAGGAGCACTGTCCTTGCCAGAAGGAGGTCGGGAAATTCCACGATGATGCCGATTCCTCCTTGCCCGAAGGTCCCGCCCTGCCCGGGGACCGGCATGACGCGCATTCCACGGCGCGGACGCCGTGTGCCTGCCGGGGCCGTCCGAGGCGGTTTCGCCCCCGCGCCGCGTCCGGCGTCATTGCCGGATGAAGGCTGACATGGCGTTCGTTGTCGTTCCGACCGATGCGGAAGGCCAGATTGCCGTCTGTTCCGAAGGACTGAGTTTCTGGGGCGGTGTCGATCCGGACACCGGCGTGGTGATCGACGCGCACCACGATCTTCATGGCCAGTCCGTCGCGGGCAAGATTGTTCTCATGCCGACGAGCCGCGGATCCTGTGCCGGCAGCGGCGTGCTGCTGGAACTCGCCCTGAACGGGCATGCTCCGGCAGCGCTGATCTTTCGGGAGGACGAGCAGATCCTGACGCTTGGCGCGGTGATCGCGTCCCGCATGTTCGACAGATCGGTCGGCGTGGCGCGGCTTTCGGCGCCGGACTACATCGCGTTGAGCTCCTGCAAGGATGCAAGGATGCGTGGCGGGCGCCTGACGGCCGATGGCGTCTCCATCGACTTGCACCGGACGTCTGGCGGAGACCTGGAACTGACGCCATCCGACAGGTCGAAGCTGAACGGCGATCATGGAAAGGCCGTCGCGCTTGCCATGGAGGTGGTCTGCGCCATGGCTGCGTCGCAGGGCGCGAAGCGGCTGATCGACGTGTCGAGAGGCCACGTCGATGGCTGCATTCATTCCCACGCCGCCAATCTCGTCTTTGCCGAAACGATGGCCGGGATGGGGGCCAGGGTCGCCATCCCGACCACGATGAACGCCATTTCCGTCGATCGCGAGAACTGGGCCGATCACGACGTGCCGCACGATTTCGGGCAGGCGGCCAGCCGGCTCGCGGACGCCTATGTCCGGATGGGCGCGCGCCCGACCTTCACGTGCGCGCCCTATCTGGCCGACGACGCCCCGCAGGCGGGCGAGAACATCGGCTGGTCGGAATCGAACGCCGTCATTTTCGCCAACAGCGTCCTCGGCGCACGGACGGCCAAGCACCCTGACTACCTCGATCTCTTCATTGCCCTGACCGGCAGGGCGCCGGAAGCCGGGGTCTACCTGCCAGGGAACAGGCGGCCGCGCATGGTGATCGAGGTCGAGCTGCCAGGCGGCCACGACGATGCGCTCTGGCCGCTTGTCGGGTGGGTCGCCGGGCGTCTGGCCCCCGATCGCGTTCCGCTCCTGGCCGGGCTGGAGCATGCCGCGCCAAGCCGCGACGACCTTCGCGCCATGTGTGCCGCCTTCGGAACGACCTCGGCGGCGCCATTGTTGCATGTCGCGGGGGTCACTCCGGAAGGCGGCCTGGCGCCCGCCCCCGGGGCAGCGCAGGCCCGCATGACGGTGGCCGACCTGGCTGCGGCCTGGGAGCGGTTCAATTCCGGCCCGGCGGGCGTGGATCTCGTGGCTCTTGGAAGTCCGCATCTCTCGCTTGAGGAAACAAGGCGGTTCGCTGCCTTGATGTCAGGCCAGGCCAGGCATCCCGACACCTCGGTCATCGTGACCCTGGGCCGCGAGATCCTCTCGCAGGCGCAGTCCGAGGGACTCGTCGCGCGCCTGGAAGCGTCCGGGGTGCGCCTTGTCCCGGACCTGTGCTGGTGTTCGATCATCGAGCCTGTCTTTCCGAAGGACGCAAGGACCTTGATGACCAATTCAGGCAAGTATGCGCATTACGCACCCGGTCTCAGCGGCAGGAACGTGCGGTTCGGCAGCCTTTCGGACTGTGCGGCCGCCGCCAGAACCGGTGTCGCTGCAAGCAGGCTGCCGGAATGGCTGCAATAGCCGTCGTTCGGTTCCCTGATCGACACTCGCGTGCAACAAGGTCCGTGGATCTCCGCACACGCTTCCCGCCACGGCCAACGAACCCGGCGTGAGCGAAGAGGTCCGATGCGAATCCAGGATTCGGGAGAGCGGGAAGCCTGCCCGGCAAGCGCCGGGCGCCGGCGTTCCCGGCCCGACACTTTGGCAGCCGCCGCGCCGCAACGGATGCAACGAAGATCGCGGCAAGGAGGCTGAAATGAACCGGCAGTGCGTCTTTGAACCCCAAAACGCCGCAACCAAGCCTGAGACGCGCGATTTCCCCGATAGCATGTTGCTCGACGCCGCTGCGGCGGCGGCTTTCCCGTTGGACAGCCCGCTTGACGGCCTGGTTCTCGCCATGGCGTCGGTGCGCGGACCGGAAGCATGACATGCTGCGCGGGTCTCGGGATCCCCTCGGGCGGCGGCATGGGGACAAAGGCGATGGAGTACGGATTCGATCTCGGCAGGTACGCCCGGCCGATTGCCACGCGCAATCCCGAGGCGCAGCTCTGGTTCGACCGCGGCCTCTTGTGGCTCTACGGCTTCAACCACGAGGAGGCGGTGTCCTGCTTTCGCGAGGCGCAGCGGGCTGACCCGGAATGTGCAATTGCGTTCTGGGGGGAAGCCTACGCCGCCGGACCTTTCATCAACCTCCCCTGGTGCTGGATGAGCGAGGTGGAAGCCCGGGAGGCCATCGGCACGTGCTTCGCCGCGACCCAGGCGGCAATGGAGCGACGCGACGGCGCCTGTCCGGTCGAACGCGCACTGATCGAGGCCCTTCCGGCCCGCTACCAGTGCAACGCGGTGGTTTCGACGGACGAGTTTTCCCGCTGGGACGACGACTTCGCCGCCCGCATGCGGGAGGTGCATCGCCGCTTTCCGGACGACGCCGACGTGGCCAGCCTCTTTGCGGAGGCATTGATCACCCGCACGCCATGGCGCCTCTGGGATCCGGAGACCGGAGAGCCCGCCGATGGCGCCGACACCGAAGAGGCGCGAGACGTGCTGGAATCGGCCATGCTGGCATGCAGCGAAGCGGGGCAGGCGCCGCATCCCGGCGTGCTCCACATGTACATCCACGTGATGGAGATGTCCCGGATTCCCGAGTGCGCGCAGGCCGCGGCCGACGATCTGCACCGGCTGTCGCCCGACAATGGCCATCTCAACCACATGCCCTGCCACATCTATCTCCAGTGCGGACGCTACGCGGATGCCCTGGCTGTGAGCCGCAAGGCGGTGCGTGCGGACGCCAAGTACGCACGCCGCGTCGGGCCCTTCAACTTCTATACCACGGCGCGCTGTCACGATTTCCACGCCATGATGGACGCGGCGATGATGCTGGGGAACCTTCGCGGCGCCCGCGAGGCGGCACGGGGAATTGCGCGAACGGTGACTCCGGACCTGCTTCGGCAGGACCGTCCGCACCTGGTCGCGACACTCGACGCCTACTGCTCCTCGACTGTCCATGTGCCGGTTCGTTTCGGGCGGTGGCGCGAAATCGTGGATGCGCCCATGCCCGCGCATCCCGAGCTCTACGTTGTGACGACCCTCATGCATCACTACGCCAGGGGTGTTGCCCATGCAGCGCTCGGCGAGTTCGAGGCCGCGGAACGCGAGCTCGCGAGCCTCGAGGCGGGCACGGCCGAGCTTCCGGAGACCCGTCTCTACTTCAACAACGCGGCACGCGACATCATGGCGATTGCCCGGGCGATGCTGTGCGGGGAAATGGCCTATCACCGAGGCGCGCGCGAATCCGGCTTTGCCTGCCTCCGGGAGGCGGTGCAGCGCAGCGATCAATTGGCCTACAGCGAGCCTTGGCCGTGGATGCATCCGCCACGCCACGCCCTGGGCGCCCTCCTTCTGGAGGACGGGCAGCTGGACGAGGCCGAGACGGTCTACCGCAAGGACCTTGGCCTCGACGACGAAGGCCGGCGCTGCCTGCAGAATCGCGGCAACGTGTGGGCCCTGCACGGCTGCCACGAGTGCTTGCAGCGTCTTGGCCGGCACCGGGAGGCGGCGGAGATTGCCCCGCTGCTGACCGCCGCCCTGTCCAGCAGCGACACACGGATCGAATCGTCCTGCCATTGCCGGATGCGGAATCTTGGCGCAACGGCGGGTTCTGCAGACCCTGCCGGGCGTGCGGACTAGGGTCGACGCCTTGCGTCACGTTCTCTCTTGGACAACAGGCCTCGCCACGTCGATCTCACCCATTCGTCGCGTTCAACCGTCCCGGCCGGCTGGCAAGCGGGCTGTCTGGCAGGTCGGCAGGTCTTCGAGAACGTTCGCTTGACGCGGTGCTGCCTGCCGGATTCCGTTCCGCGCTCGGCACGTTCCTTCCCGCGGGAGACAATCGTGTGGATCAGGCAGGCTCGCGCGTCGTGGCGAGGGTCGCCACGGGCGCGTTCTTTCGGGCAAGCCGTGTTCGGTGTCCGGTTTCGGCGAAGGTCCGGCTTCTGCGGGCGTTCGTGATGGCCATGCGCCGGGATTGCGCGGCTTGGTCTCCCGAATCTTGAACGCGCTTCGAGCTTCGCTGCTCGCGCCGAGATCATTCGGCATGAGGCGGACGGTCCTGGACGCAGGGATCTCGTCGGCGAACCCGGTCCGCTTGCAGGGCTGCGGCCTTTCGCGGACGCCTGGCGCGATGCGGCCTGTCCGGCGAAAGGCCCGGGGAGGCGGGCCGGTTGCAAGCCAGGCATCCATGGTTTCGATCAAGGCATTTTGGCACTTTCGGACAGGCATGTGAGCTCCTTGATCTTCCTTGGTCTATGGCATAGGTGCGCTCCGGAAATTGAACCCAGATGGGGACCGCAGGACCATGGCGAAGGAAAAGTTTGACCGCACGAAGCCGCACGTGAACGTCGGGACGA
>VYCX01000153.1 GCA_009843725.1 Boseongicola sp. SB0675_bin_26 | reverse complement strand
ACCATCGAGCTGTCGTTGGCCCCGAACATGCCGACCGGAATCGCGCCTGTCGAGGGGCTGCCGGCCGAGACGTTCTCCGTGATCGCGATCATGCGGATCGCGGTCTGATAGTCGAAGGCGGCGCTCAGCGCCCGGCGACAGTTCACGTCGTCAAGCGGCGGCTTGGTCGTGTTCATCTTCAGATAGAACGCCCCGGTCCCGCTTTCGGTAAAGAGCTGTGCGCCTTCCTTGGCCAGCGCGCCCATCACCTCAGGCGGCAACCACTGGGACGAGATGTCATGCTCGCCCTGTGCAATGAGCGTTCGCACTGTCGACGCCTCCAGCCCGTAACGCAGGCGCACGGTGTCAGGCGCCGCCTCAGCTACATCGAGGAAGTAATCGCCGTTCCTTTCCATGACGGTCTCTTCCTGCGGGTTGTGCGAGACGACCCGATAGGCCCCGGTGCCGGCACCGTTGGCGGACAGGAATGCCTGTCCCCAGTCCCCCATCTCGCCAAGGTTTTCCATGACCAGTTTCTTGTCGACGATGGGCAGTCGCACCAGTGACGCCACGAACGGGGCATAGGACGAGGAAAGGTTGAAACGGACGGTGGATGAATCGATCGCCTCGGCGCTTTCGACCACGCCAAGGAGATAGGAGAGGCCGGCTCCCAGCGCCTTCATCCGCTCGACCGAGAAGACGACGTCCTCGGCGGTCAGCGGGTTGCCGCTCTGAAAATTCACGTCGCTTCTCAGCGTAAAGGTGAACGAGTTGCCTTCGCTTTCCCAGCTTTCGGCCAGGTGCGGCGCATGACCCGGACCGCCTTGCACCGGAAGCACCAACGTGTCGTAGACGTTGAACATCAGGATGCTGTCGGCGTAGTCCGACGCCTTGGCCGGGTCGAGTTCGCCGACCGCAACCTCGTCGAGCCGCAGCGTGCCACCTGCAATGGCTGGGGCGGTCAGCGCGGTCGCTGCCACCAGTCCGGCAGCCAGAGTTGTCTTCCAATGTGTCACTTTTCGTCTCCCTTTTTGTCAGAATGGGCGCTCGTGCCTTGCCTGTTGCTCCTTTGGACGGGCTCGTGGATGTCTTCGCCGAAGACATCCATGGTGCCGCTCCAGAGAATCGAGACCGTCTGGTCGGTGTGATTCCAGGTGGCGTGCGTCCTGCGGGAATCGAAGTGCATCGAATCCCCCTGTCGCAGGATCTTGCGCTCGCCTTCGATCTCGACGGTGATTTCGCCCTGCAGCATGTAGAACAACTCTTCACCTTCGTGGCTGATCGGCTCGCTCCGGTGCCCGGGCGGCTCGTGCACGATGACCGAACGCAGCGTGCTGCCTGGGAAATTCGCCGACAGCCTTTCGTACGAAATCGACCCGTCCGCGACACGATAGCTGACGCGATTGCTTCTTCGCGTCGCGCCAGTGCTGCTTCCGGGCTGTTCCAGAAACTCCGAAATCGGGCGCTGCAGAACCCGCGCGATGGAGCGCAGCGAAGACAGCGAGGGCGCTGCCAAGCCACGTTCGACCTGCGAGATGAAACCGACCGAAAGGCCGGCATTGTCGGCCACGTACTGCATTGTGAGCCGCGCTTCCTTGCGGCAACGCCTGAGCTGTTCTCCGAGATCGAGAGCCGTTTCCTCTGGCAGAACTTGCGGCTTCTTTTTTAGCATAGGTAAAATTTTGGCGGCGGGATTCGAGCCTGTCAAGTTCAAATTTTCGGTGGAGCGGGATCGGGCATGGTGCACAATCTGCACGGACCTTCCGGCTGAAGGGCTGCTCGCAACCCTGTTCAGGTTTCGAGATCGGCACGCTCATGACTTCATGCGCAACCGCAATTTCGCAGTTGGTCTTGCGAGGGCAATCGGGCGAGGTCTGGCCGCCGCCGCATGGCCGTTTCAGGACCGCCAAGGGCGAGACTTCCGGCGGGAGATGGCGGAGCATACGGTCCTGGAGGCCGCCGGCCGGATGCACGGATTGAAACCGTTGCCACGAGAGACTCCGGAAACGCTGCAGCGACTGCCGCGCGTTGCCTGGGTCCATCCGTGGCGCCCCTTGCACTCTGCGAGATCGCCTTCCGGGTTTCGTCGAGGATGCGAGCGTTCCACCGAGGCATGCATTTCTCACGCAACTGCGGCGCCTCACCCCCCCTTGATGCGCTGCAGCAGGTAGATCTCGCTGTCTTCGGTGACCGGCTGGGTCAAGCCTTGGGCATATATCTTTCCGTCAATCGAAACGGACACGCCGGCTTCGATGGGTTCCGCGAGTGCGGGAATCTCGGCAACCAAGGCATCGAGCATCTGTCCGACGGTCGCGGCCCGGACCTCGACGGCTTCCCGGCCATCGGCAAGGCCGCGAAGCCCGGACCAGAGGTGAACCGTGACAAGCGGGCGATAGCTCACGAATCTGCCCCTCTGCGAATCATCCCGCCCCGCCTGAACGCGACCCGACGGCACAAGCCCAACGGGAATGTCCGTGGCCCGGGCGCCACGCCGCCGTACGCGCCGCGGCAACCTGCTCTCTCTCGTCCCCTCCTGTCCGGTGCAGGGCGCGGGGGCGGCAAGTCACGAGCGGGCCTTCAACGCCTCGAGAATTCGCGACGGGCGCATCGGCAGATCCTGCATGCGAACACCAGCGGCGTTGGAGACCGCGTTGGCGATGGCCGCGAGTGGCGGGCAGATCGAGGTTTCACCAACGCCGCGCACGCCGTAGGGATGACCCGGATTCGGAACCTCGACGATCACCGTGTCGATCATCGGCAGATCCGAAGCCACGGGAATCCGGTAGTCCAGGAATCCAGCATTCAGCAGGCGGCCGTCTTCGTCATAGATGTATTCTTCGTTCAGCGCCCAGCCGATCCCCTGTGCCGCACCGCCCTGGTACTGCCCCTCGACATAGGAGGGGTGAATCGCCTTGCCGGCATCCTGCACTACCGTGTAGCGCGTGACCGTCGTGGCGCCAGTCTCCCGGTCGACTTCGGCATCGACGATATGGGTGGCGAAGGAGACGCCGGCACCTTCCGGAGTCGCCTCGAAGTGGCCGACAATCGGACCGCCGGTCTGGCCCATACGACCGGCGATCTCCTTGATCGGCATCGGATCGAAGTCACCCGCATTTGGCCCGGAGGGAATCGCGCAGCCGTCACGCCATTCCACCGCCTCCGCGTCGATGCCCCACTTGTCGGCGGCACGCTTGCAGAGCTTCTTGACCGTGTCGCGTGCCGCCTCGATCGTGGCCAGGCCGCTCGCATAGGTCACGCGCGAGCCATGACTGATCTCGTTGTAGCCCAGCGTCGCGGTATCGGCGATGGTCGTGCGCACGTCCTCGTACGGAATGCCAAGCTCCTCGGCAGCCATCATGCACATGGACGCGCGCGAGCCGCCGATGTCCGGCGTGCCGACCGAAAGCTGCACCGTGCCATCTTCGGACAGTGCCAGCTGCACCGCGGTCTCGCCAGCATGGTTGAACCAGAAGCCGCAGGAAATGCCGCGGCCGGCGCCTTCTGCGAGCGGTGCGGAGAAATGCGGATGCTCCTTTGCTGCCTCCAGTGTCTCGACCAGCCCGATCCGGTCCCAGGAGGGCCCGAAACTTGCCTTGGTGCCCTCCCGGGAGGCATTCTTGAGGCGCACATCGATCGGATCGAGGCCGAGCCTGTTGCACAGCTCGTCGATGACGCTTTCCACCGCGAATGCCGCCATCGGCGAACCCGGAGCACGGTAAGCGGCCTGCTTGGGGCGATTTGTCATCACGTCGTAGCCGACCTGGCGGACATGCTTCAGCGCATAGGGAGCGAAGGCGCACATCGCGGTGAACTCCATCGGTGCACCCGGGAAGGCGCCGCCCTGGCAACGGAACACGCCGGATGCTCCGGTGATTGTGCCGTCCTTCTTCATGCCGATCTTCACGTCCATCGAGGTGGACGCGGTCGGGCCGGTGGCACGGAACACGTCCGCGCGCGGCATCACCAGCTTGACCGGCCTGTTTGCCTTGCGGCTGAGCGCCAGCGCGACCGGCTCAATGAAGACCGCCGTCTTGCCGCCGAAGCCGCCGCCAATCTCGGATGCGGTCACCCGCAGTTTCGACGTCTCGACATCCAGAAGCGCCGCACAGACCTTCTGCACGTTCCAGTGACCCTGGGTGCAGCACCACAGTTCGCCCCGGCCATCAGGGCCGAGCGTGCCTAGACAGGCATGGGGCTCGATGTATCCCTGATGCGTTGCCTCGGTCGTGAACCTCTCCTCGATCACGAGGTCGGCCTCGGCAAAGCCCTCCTCGGGATCACCGTGTCCCGAATCGTGGCAGCGCACGACGTTCGGGTGCATGCCCGCAGGAACCGAGCCATCGGCGGCGCCCTCCCGGATCACCGGCGCGGCTTCCTGCATTGCTTCGTCCACGTCGGTAACGTGGGGCAGCACCTCGTATTCCACCTCGACCAGCCTGGCTGCATCGCGCGCGGCCAGCGAGGAAGTGGCGGCAATGGCGGCGACGGCGTGACCGTCATAGAGCGCGCGCTCGCCCGCCATGAGGTTTTCCAGGATGTTCCAGTTCTCGCCCTCCAGGCCGTCGGCAAAGTCAGCACGCGTGACAACGGCCTTAACGCCATGTGCGGCCTCCGCCTTCGAGGCGTCGATCCTGACGATGCGCGCATGGGCATGCGGGCTGCGGATGATGACCGCATGCAGCATGCCGGGCGCTGTCGCGTCGGCACCGAACCGGGCACGTCCCGTCACCTTGTCGATCCCGTCGGGGCGGTCGGGCCGCGTTCCAACGACCTTGAATTCATCCATCTCTTCGTCAAAAGCCATCAGGTAGCCTCCCTCATCTCGCTGGCCGCGTCGAGAACCGCGCGAACGATCTTGTCGTAGCCGGTGCAGCGGCAGAGATTGCCGGCGAGCCAGTATCGCACTTCGGTTTCACTCGGGTCGGGATCCCGCTCGAGCAGCGCCTTGGCGGCCACGAGAATGCCGGGCGTGCAGATTCCGCATTGAAGCGCCGCGTGCTCTATGAACTTTCTCTGCAGCGGGTGCAGGTCCTCGCCGTCGGATACGCCCTCGACAGTGCCGATTTCATGCCCTTGCGCCTCCGCGGCAAGGACGAGGCAGGAACAGACCGGGCGGCCGTCCAGGACCACGGTGCAGGCCCCGCAATCACCGGTGCCGCAGCCTTCCTTTGCGCCGGTCAGTTCGAGTCGGTCGCGCAGCACATCAAGCAGCGTCTCGCGCGGATCGCAAAGAAACTCGCGGGCATCGCCGTTAACGGTGGTCGAAACATGGATCATTTGTCAGACTCCTGCGCGGTCATAGGCGATTCTCGCGGCCCGTCTGGCAAGGACGCCAGCCACATGGGTCCGGAACTCCACGGTGCCTCGTTTGTCAGAAATGGGCCGGCAGGCAGCCTCGGCGGCCTTGGCAAGCGCCGCGAGCGCCATGTCGTCAAGTGCCGAACCGACCAGCGCGGCACCGGCTTCCTCGACGAGCAATACGGTGGGCGCAACTGCACCGAGCGCCACGCGGGCCGCAGTGATCGTGTCGCCGTCTCGGCTGAGGCTCACGCCTGCGCCAACAACGGCTATGTCCATTTCCGTTCTCGGAATGAAGCGCAGATAGGCATCGCCGCCAGATTCGCCCCGCGCCGGCAGATTGACGGCGCTCACCACCTCGCCCGGGCGGAGCGATGTCATTCCCGGCCCGGTCGGGACATCCTCGACCGCAATCTCGCGCGTCCCCTCCGGGCCTACGACGTTCACGGTTGCGCCAGCCGCGATCATCGCGGGTACGCTGTCTGCTGCCGGCGAGCCGTTGCAGAGATTGCCGGCCAGGGTGCAGCGCGCCTGAATCTGCGTCGAGCCGATCAGTTCGAGCGCTTCCACGACACCCGGCCACTCGGCGATCAATGCCTCGTGCTCGGCCAATTCCGCGCCGGACACCGCGGCGCCGATACGCCAGCTGCCGTCGTCACGCCTGGTTATGTCACGCACCCCGGCAATCTGCTTGATGTCGATGAGATCATCGGGTGTCACGAGATCAGATCGAAGCTGGACCAGCACGTCGGTGCCGCCTGCGAGAAACCGCGTGACGCCAGTGGCGGCAGCGGCAATGGCCGAGGCGTCTTCGAAACTGGACGGTGTATGGTATCGCATCTGTTCTCCCCGTATGCTCCACCCGGTCGGACGCCGCTGCGAAGCGTCAGGCACGCGGGATAGTTGGCAAATTCCAAAACGGCGCACAAGGGCGAATGCCGTACCCCGGAGCCACTGCGCGACCGTGCGCCCTGTTACCGAATCCTGAAACGAGAGCCAAGGGCGACTGGCGGGAAAACGGCAATGAATCTGAAGGCGCGTGGAGCTGGGGCGGAACTCGCGGCGCACGACGCCGGCACGCTGGCGCTTCGGCATTTCCGCTGCCTCGACGCGCCCAAGAATGGCTTGAACGGACCGCAGGAGTTCGTTGCCGACGCCGACCTTGCTGCCACCCGGTGTGCGGCAGATGCGCGTCAGGTGCGCCGCGCCGGTTCCAGGCGATGGCGTTCTCGGCGAGGAACATGGCCGGACACCGTGCACGGGCGGCGGCCGCAAGGCGATCGATCCGATCCAGGCAACGAGAATTCCGTGACGGGCACTCGCTTCAGCGGCATCATCCGACCTGCGGACTTCAGTCCGATCCAACGTCCAGGCGGATGACGACGGCGAGACCCGCGCATGGCCAAGCGCGCGTTCCGACGGCGACGTGGGCCGCGGCCGGGACACACGGGACGATCACGATGCCTGACGGAACGGCTGCATTCAAGATTCCTGGCTGACCAGCCGCGTCAGGAGAATCCGCGCCGCCCCCTGCTCGGCCGTGCGTTTCAGAGGGGCGCTTGCAGTGGCTGATTCTCCCGTTTTCAGAAGCACTTCCACGGTGAAGACAGGTGCGTGGGCAGGGCCTTCCTGCTTGACAACGGAGTAGACCGGTGGTGGCTGGCCGCGCGCCTGCGCCCATTCCTGAAGGCTCGTCTTTGCATCCTTCGCGTCCTTCTCGACATTCTGGATGTGGTCGTTCCAGAGCCTCAGCACCACTCCCCGTGCGACCTCAAAGCCTGCATCAAGATGGACCGCTGCAATCACCGCTTCCATCGCGTCTCCAAGAAGCGTCTCCTTTCCGCGACCGCCGGACTTCATTTCCGATCGCCCAAGCTTCAGGACCGCGCCCAAGTCGATTTCGCGGGCAACCTCGGCACAAGTCTCATGACGGACAAGGGCATTCAGCCTGGGTGCAAGCTGGCCCTCGTTCGCAACTTGATCGGCGACCATGAGCGCCTCCGCGATGACCAGTCCCAGGATCCTGTCTCCGAGAAACTCCAGCCTCTGGTTGTCAGGCCGTGCGGGTGTCGAAGTCGAGGCGTGCGTCACGGCGCGCACAAGCAGTTCAGCGTCGTGGAACTCGTGGCCGAGCCGCTTGGCGAATCTTGCAAGCTCGGGACTGAGTGCCATCATTCAATCCGCTTGAAGAACCGGTCCGGACGCCACGTCCAGGCAAAGAAAAGGGATCGGCCTGCCGAAGAGAACATCACGCGGTCTGCGCGTCCGATCAAATGATCGTAGGGAACGAACCCAACGCCACCGAACTCATGCCTGACCCGGCTATCGGTTGAATTGTCCCGGTTGTCGCCGACAAAGAAGTAATGCCCCTCGGGCACGGTGAAGATGCCGGTGTCGTCGAGCCGTCCGTCAAAGACATCCAGGACCGAATGCTGCACGCCGTTGGGCAACGTCTCGACCGCCTTTTCCTTGGTGCAGGTGCCGCCCAAGCCCACGGCGCCTTCCTGACACAGCGGGAACGAGCCGATCGGACCCTGCCGCTCATAGGTTTCGGCGAAGGAGCCGTTTTCCTCCTGCGGCACCTCGGACCCGTTGAGGTGCAAGCGGCCATCGCGCATCTGAACCGTGTCGCCAGGCAACCCGACGACTCGCTTTATGAAGTCCTGCCTGTTCACCGGATGCCGAAAGACCACGACGTCCCCGCGCTCCGGTTCGCTTCCCAGGATTCTCCCGTCGAACGGACACATGGCGAAGGGACAGGAATATTGCGAATACCCGTAGGCCATCTTGTTGACGAACAGGAAATCGCCGATGAGCAGCGTGTCCTTCATGGAGCCGGACGGGATCCAGAATGGCTGGAAGAAGACCGTGCGAAACACCCCGGCAATAAGGAGCGCATAGACGACCGTCTTGATCGTCTCGATGATGCCTTCCTTGAGACCGCCCTTGTCTTTGCTCATCTGCCCCGCCTCTGTTGCGTCGGCGCTTTCTGGTTGTCTGGCAATGGCAAGTCAAGGCGGGAGCGTCGGCACCAAATGAACGACCGGCGGCCGGGTGCTAGGGATCGTCTGGCCGTGGCAACGCCTCGATCACCACAACGGCCTGCGCCCACGGATGATCGTCGGTGAGCGTTACGTGGATGATGGCCTCGTGCCCTTCCGGCGTCAGTTCAGCAAGCCGGTCGGCCGCCCATCCTGTGACATGCATGACTGGCTGCCCCGACCGGCGGTTTGTCACCGCCATGTCCTTCCAGGCAATGCCCATCCTGAGCCCCGTTCCGAGCGCCTTGGAACAGGCTTCCTTTGCGGCCCAGCGCTTGGCGTATGTGCCTGCCGCGTCCTTCCGGCGCTCGGCCCTGGCCTGCTCGATTTCGGTGAATACGCGGTTGCGAAACCTGTCGCCAAACCGTTCCAACGTACGTTCGATCCGTTCGATGTTGCAGATGTCGGTGCCGATGCCAATGATCATGGATCACTCGAGATTGTGTGGGGCTGGAACCTTGCTGCGATTCGCTCCGGCAAGACTCTGCGGAAGGGCAGCGGCGACATCAGGCACAACGTGCAGGAATCGGGTTGGACCAAGAGAAACATGAACAAGACACCTCATTGGCAGTCGGAACTTCGATTTGCCTCACCCTTCTGCACCGCCTCTACCCCTGGCGTCAGCATCCGAACCTGAAATCCCTGTTCCAGCTCCTGCCGCGCAGCGTCGCGGGCGAGCTCCACCGGACGGAAACGCAACCTTGAAGCGGCGATCCATATGGTGAGCGTCGACCAATTTCCGGACGAGGGCGCCACCTGACCTTCGAAACCGTCTCCAATTCAGTTGTCTCCTGAATCGCTTTCGAGCCGCCGCGAGACCGCGATGCAAGGGGAAGCCAAGGAAAGCCGCGGGCGCGCCGAACACCCCAATGCCAGAATCCCGACCTCCTCGACGATTCCCATTTGCCTATCGACAACCCCGCGGCCTGCCGATGCTGCGGCCGACGCCCTCAATCCGGATCCCGCCAACCATGCCGCGAAAGCGCTTCCAGACGACATTTTCGACGGTTCTGCGGACTTCTTCTGACGCTTCGATGTGCATCCTTCCTCAATGACATGGGCGTGCGCATGCGAGCCGTGCCATGGGCAAACGCTATCATTCGAACGGCTGGCACCGCAATGCGACTTTCGGCGGGTCCAGCGAACGCGCGATTCACGCGAAAGAGAATCTTTCGGCCAGTTGCCCCAGCATCTCGCTGTAAGCGGCTTCCAGACGTGGATTTGGCTGACGCTTTGCGAAGATTTCCGCAAACGGGTCCGGGGCAGTGATGGCGCTGCCCGAAAGTTCCTCAAGCACGGCATGGCCGCAAAAGGGCACATAGACCTCCGAATAACCGCCTTCGTGCACGAGCACGAGACGGCCGCCGCAGAGGCGTGCAGCTGCATCCATGACCCGCCGGGTCATGAGCCGAAACGTCTCTGCGGTCGCAAGCATGCGTGACAGCGGATCGATCGCGGCCGCATCGTAGCCACAGGCAACGATGATCGCATCCGGCCTGAACTGATCAAGTGCGGGCAGAACGATGCGTTCCACCGCCTCCAGATAGGTGGCATGGCCCGCACCTGGCGGAAGCGGCACATTGATGTTGGCCCCTTCGCCGGCGCCTTCGCCCCGTATTTCGGGGTCGCCGGTATCGACCGGATAGTTGCGCTCCTGATGCAGCGAGATGGTGAGAGTGTCCGGGTCCTCGATGAAGATCGCCTCCGTGCCGTTGCCGTGATGCACGTCCCAATCCAGCACCGCAACCCGGTCAACCTTGCTCGCGGCACGGGCTGCGCGAACTGCTATGGCGATGTTGTTGAGCAGGCAGAATCCGTTCGGCCAGTCCGGAAGGCAATGATGCCCCGGCGGGCGGGACAGCGCATACGCATTCGAGACGCGACCGTCGAGCACCGCAAGGAGCGCGGACCTGGCGAGGCCGGCGGAAAGAGCGGCAATTTCGAAACCGCCCTTGGCGAAGGGCGTTCTCAGTCCGAGCTCTCCACCGCCCGCATCGGACATCTCCTTGAATTTCCGAATGAAAGCTTGCGGGTGGACGCGAACGAGGTCCTCGTGATTCGCGGGTTCGGCACCCTGCGCATCCAGCTCGTGAATCAGGCCCGTAACGTCGAGAAGGTTCTTGAGGCGCCTCTTGGTTTCCGGATGCTCCGGAAGCCCGCCGGCAACGAGTGGCTGCACAAGGTCGCCGACCGGAAGCGTGAAGGCATAGTTGCCGCCGCCGTGCCAGAAACACCGCTCGTCCCAGAAAAATGCCGTGCGTGCCACCACAATGCCCTCGTCTCTCCATGACCTAGTTCCCCCGTCATGGTCGGCGCCACGATAGGGTCACCTGAGTCGAATGGCCAACGCCAAGTTCGAATTCTCTGAACCACGCCGACGTCGAACCTGCTGCCAACTCGTGGGAGCGCGCATCCACAGCGGGATTCGCAGGCTTGGGATCAGTCGAACTTTCGGCTCGGGGCGAGCACGCGGGCCTCGCCCTTCAAGACGACCTTGTCGTCC
>VYCX01000188.1 GCA_009843725.1 Boseongicola sp. SB0675_bin_26 | reverse complement strand
CTACGCGCGCGCGTCGGGCACGCTGGGCGCGAAGGGCGAGCTGCGCACCGGGTACCGCATCGGGCCGGACGCGGACCACGCCGAGGACGCGACGCTCGATCTCTGGGCCGAACCGGGGACTGCCGAGGGCGGCGGCGCCGTCGGCGCGGGACTGGAATGGAGATGGTGACGCGGCAACGGGTGACGGGCCGTGCATGCGCCGGACCGGAGAGGCGGGAGCCGGCGTTCCCGGCCCCCGCCTGGGGATCAGGCAGGTTCGCCGTCCATGAGACGGGCCATCGCCGCCCCGACGCGTTCCGCCGCCGCGCGGACGTCACGGTCCGCGAGATGGACGTAGCGCAGGGTCATCCGGGCGCTCGAATGGCCAAGGAGGCGGGAGACCACCGGCACGGGCACGCCTTGCATGACGGCCCACGAGGCATAGTTGTGACGAAGGTCATGAAGCCGCACGTCCTCGATCCCCGCCTCCCTCCGAACCTTGTGCCACAGGCCCACGTTGTCGCTGCGCGGCCGGTCGGGTCTGCCGGGGGACGGAAACACGTACGGCCCCGGTCCGCGCGGCTGGCGGTCGAGGACCGCCCGGGCCTGCGGGTTGAGATGCACCGTCCTCGGGCCGGTCTTGCTGTCGGCGAGCGCCAGCATGTCGCCGTCGACCTCGGACCAGCGCAGGCTGAGAATCTCGCCCTTTCGGCAGCCGGTCAGCATCAGGAGCCGCAGCATGTCGGCCTGCTGCCGGCTGGAGGGGCCGCGCATGGACGCGGCGTCGAGCGCCGCGTTGAGCCGCCGGACCTCCTCGCGGGACAGGAAGCGGGTCATGGGCGTCCGCCGGTTCCGCCTGACGCCGTGCGCCGGGTTCGACCTGGCGTGCCCGCACGCGATCCCGAAGTTCAGGATCTGGCGCAGGAGGTCGAGCGCCCAGTTTGCGCTCCCCGGCGCGGTCCGGCTGCAGGCGTCGAACCAGCGCTCCACCTCCGCCCGCGTGATCCGGTCCAGCCGCGTCGTGCCGAAGGCCGGCAGCAGATGCGTCCGGAGGGCGGACAGCACACGCTTGCGCGTCGACGGCTTGTGGCGCTCGCGGTGCGCCGCCTGCCACGCGCCCTCGACGAAATCCGCGAACGTCGGGGACTCCCGCGCCGGTTCCGCCGGCCCCGCAACGGCGGCTTCGGCCTGCCGCGCCAGACATTCGCGCCGGACGTCGTCGACGCTTCGCAGGGCGACGGGGCCGAGGGAGACGCGCCTCGTGCGTCCGCCGACGGTCCGGATCATGACGTAGCTCATGCCGCCGTTCGGTCTCACCCGCACGCCCAGGCCGGGGACGCGGCTGTCCCATACGGTGAACTCGCGTGGCCCGGGACGCAGCCGCGCGATGCCCGCGTCGGTGAGGCGCATGCGCTTCCGTGCCGCCATCGCTCAGCCCTCCGTCAGCGCCGCGCCGACGGTCGCGGCGGCCTCGGCCGCCATCGAGTCGGCGTGATGGGTGTACCTGAGGGTGGTCTCGGCGGCGCTGTGGCCAAGAAGGCGGCCGATGGCGATGACGCTCTCGCCGCCCTTCAGCGCCACCGAGGCGTACGAATGCCGCAGGTCGTGAAGGCGGACGTCCCCGAGGCCCGCCGCCGCGCGGATCTCGTGCCAGGCGACCGTCAGCCAGCTTCCGCAGACCGGTCGCTTTCCGTTCCGTCCCGGAAACATCCAGGGCGAACTCCGGTCCATGCCGTCGAGCACGGCCAGCGCGGCCCGCGACAGCCAGACGGTCCGCGGCCCGGTCTTGCTGTCGCGCAGGAAAAGCGCGCCCTCGCGAAGGTCGGACCAGCGGAGCGTCAGGATCTCCGAGCGGCGGCAGCCCGTCAGGAGGAGAAGCCGGATCGCCGCGATGGCCAGGGTCTGCTCGCCTTCCCGTGCCCTGAGGCAGGCCCCGAGGGTGCGTATCTCCGCGTCGGACAGGAACCGCTCGCGGCCCTTGCGCCGGTACCGCCGGATGCCGAGGCAGGGGTTGGACCCTTCCTCCCGGAAGCCCATGCGCTCGGCCTCCCGCATGATCACCGACAGGACCGGCATCGACCGGTCTGCCGCCACCGGCGTCGCCCGCAGCGACGCGAACCAGGTCGTGACGTCCTCCCGGGTGAGCTCGGCGACCTGGCGGCCGGCGAACCGGGGCAGTATCTGCTTGCGCAGGTAGCCCCGGTTCACCTGCATCGTGCGCGGCTTCCAGAGCCGCTCGTGCCTGCGGAACGTCGCCTCCGCCACGGCCTCGAAGACCGTGTCCTCGGGCTGTGCGGGAAGAGGGCCGTCCTGCCTGATCGCGGCCAGCATCGCGACCGCCCGAGCGCGGGCCTCGCCCGCGTCCATCAGGTCGGCGTCGCCGACGATCCTCCAGATGCGCCGGCCCTCGTGCTGGCAGTGAACGAAAAAGCGCTTCGCGCCCGAAGGCGTCACCCGGACGCCGAAGCCGTTCAGCTTGCCGTCGCGGATGTCGCGGGCCGCCTTGCGGGGCTTGAGCGCCCTGACCCGGGCGTCGGTGAGCGTTGCCGTTGCCATCGTCGTGTTCTCCCGTGCAGTTGCAGCGGGGAACAGGAAGCCGTCATGGCCCTGCCCGACGCCGCGGGTTGGTCAGGAAAAAGCGACGTGATATCAACGATCTGCGAATCGCGTCAGCACCGTAGGTGCGGGATTGGTGTGCGATGAACTTGTCAGCCAGATCGACCTGTTTCCGACGCTGGCAGCGATGGCTGGTGCGGCCGACGCGCGACCAAGCCTGCCTAGCAGCGCCCGCGATCTGGGCCCCGCGCTTCGGGGTCAAGTGCATGACTCGCCGGATGCAATTTTCTTCGAACAGGAGGAAACGCGAGCCATCCGGACCCACAATTGGCTATATGCCATGCGGTTCCGGGGTGCAGGATCCTATCCGATGAGCGATGAGCTGTACCATCTGGCCACGGATCCCCTGGAACGGACGAACCTGATCGAACTCCCGGAGCAAACGGCAATAGCCGACCGCCTTCGCGACAGAGTTTCTTCGTTCTTCGACACCCATTCTGAGCCAAGGTTCGATCTTTGGCGTGGCGGCAGCGCCAAGTCCAACGTGACCTATGACCAGCTGTGGAAGGACGCTTGGGGGGAAGACTGGGCGCCAGAATTCTCCGGCGCGTGACATACGCAGGAGTCTCCCTGTCAGCGTCTGGACCGAGGGCTGCCGGCTCGTCCAAGCGGCGTCCGAGCGGATGCCGCGTTCTCGCCAGGAACCAGGATCTGCCGTAAGGAAGTTGAACGGCGCCCCCGGATCGGACGTCAATCTCAGGGGCGGTTCGCGGCTACCGAAGAGCCATTGAGCCATGTTCCGCTCAGGGCTCCACGCCCTGTCGTTCACTTGTTGGCCAATCTGCCTTGGCCGAACGAAACGGGGCGGCCTGCCGTTGCCAGACGGGGCCGCGCCCATCCAGTGCAACTGGAAATGCGACTCTGCGCGCCGGCCCCCAATGGGTCATCTCCGTCAGTTCCGTGACGCAAGTCTCGCTTGACGTTGAGGCAATCGGATCCCGAACGCCATTGGAAATCAGCAGGTGAGCCGTTCGCGCCAGCGAGAGCCTGGCTGACCTGGCACGCCCGTCGGCCCTTTGCAGGCGCAACGCACAGAGTGCGGCGGCGGCCATCAGATAGCCGGTTGCATGATCCAAGGCCTGGATCGGCAACTGCACCGGCCTGTCCGCGCCAAGGCGCTTCATCCCCTCTTGTGCCAGGCCTGAATTGACCTGGACGACGGTGTCGAAACCGCGCCGCTTCCGCCACGGCCCCGTCCAGCCGAATGCCGACAGCGACACGTCAATGATGTCGGGATTGATCTCGCGGCGGCGGCTCTCGCAGTATCCGAGCCGGTCAAGCGCACCGGGACGGTAGCCGTGCACGAAGACATGCGCCTCGGACAACAGGGATTCGAAGCGCGCTCGGTCGTTCGCCTCGTTCAGATCGAGACTTGCGCAGGCCTTGCCAAGCGTCACTTCGGGTTCGAGCCCGTCCTCCCGCCAGTGCGGCGGATCGATCCGGAGCACGCTGGCACCGAACCCTGCAAGAAAGCGCGTTGCGACCGGCCCTGCCAGGACCCGCGTCAGGTCGAGGACCCTTAGCCCGTCAAGACTCGCTGCGAATGCCGGCAATCGGGACTTGGCCCCCGGACCTTCGTGCCAGTGGATCAATGGCTCGGTGGCCACAGCCCGTCCTTGAGGATGTGCTGCCCAATCAGACAGCCCGTTCATGGCCGCGGCCACGCCCCCGGCCTCCACGATGGCCCGTTCAAGATCAAGGCGATTCCACGACAGGACCCTATGGGCCACGGCGTCGCGGTCCGCATCCGCTCCAAGCACGCGAAGCGCGGCTGACAGGTGCCGTGGCACGTTTGTATGGAGCCGGATCCAGCCATCCCTGGTCCGGTAGTTTCCCGCAACAGGGTCCCATGCTTCCGGCAAGGCCCATCCTTCCGGCTTCAGCGTCATGCCGCACCAAAGCTCGGTTCGGCGTCGGTCGATGGAGACTTCTGCGGCGCCAACCAGCGCAGCCAGCTGTTGCGCAGCAGCCGACATCGCGGCAAGCGCCAAGCCCGAGACATCGACGACGGAGGAAAACTGAAACGCGCCTTCATACGCGACGCTGGTGGGCATCGTCCCGCTCTGGCTCAATGCCTCGGAGACTTGTTCGCCGAACCAGTTGTTTCCTGATGCACTCATTGCTCGTCCCTGTGACCAATCGGCGAATCGCCGAATGCAGCCTTGTCAATCGAGTTCAAATGCGCGTCCTGCTTGAGTCCGACCTGGACAAGCCATGCTCACCGTTTCGGGCCGCCATGCTTGCTTCGCCGGGTGGCACAAGATGCACAATGCGAGCACCGCGCAGATGCTTGACCTTTCCGGCCCGTTGCCGGGGCCGTGAACCGGAATGCCTCGGCAATTCCCGTTCCGGGGGGTCGGAGACCACGGCTG
This sequence comes from Boseongicola sp. SB0675_bin_26, assembly GCA_009843725.1. Lineage (GTDB taxonomy): Bacteria > Pseudomonadota > Alphaproteobacteria > Rhodobacterales > Rhodobacteraceae > JAJEFO01. Next base: position 5,967 of record VYCX01000188.1, on the reverse strand, counting down.
GCATGGGCATCAAGACATCCTGCACGAGCACCAGATCCAATCTACAGAATTGCGCGAAGGGTCTTGATGTGGTCGACGCCCATGCCGCAACAGCCGCCGACGACCTGCACGCCTCGTCCTAGCCAGGATTGCGCATGGTTCGCGTAGGATTCCGGCAGAATGGTGTCATCGAAGATGCAGACGTGGCCGTTCCATCGTGCCGAATGCGCATAGACCCCGACCGGTCCCGGCCAACGCTCTTGAACGACGTCAAGGCAGGCGTCGATGTCTTCCACCTCCGTGTGCATGATGTTCACGAGCGGAACCTCACGTCCGGCAAGAGCGTCGAGGGCATCGGCCAATTCGCCGCCTCGCAAGAGCGTCATGGCACCGGAGGGAGCCCGCTCGCAAGACAGTCCGACCCATACCGGCAATCCGCTTGTCCGGGCCGCCTCGTGCACGACCAGCATGCTGTCGATATCCACCATCATTTCCAGCATCAGCAGGTCTGCGCCTGCTTCGGCCATGACCGCTGCCTGTTCTTCGGTGCTGCCGCGCAGGTCTTCAGGTTCTGGCCAATTTTCCGTAAAGGACCAGTACGAAATGCCCCCGGACACCAGGACGTCCTGAGCCGCCATGCGATCTCGCGCCTCCCTGGCCAGCTCGACGCTTCGGCGGTTCAATTGCTCAAACTGATCCTCGACCCTTGCATCAACCAGCACATGCCGATGCGTGGCAAACGTGTTCGATATGACGATTTCTGCGCCTTCGCGAATGTAGTCCTCATGAACCGTGCGAAGAATCTCCGGATGGCTCAACGCGCCGCCGCCGTTCCAGGCGTTGTCCAGTTGGGGAACGCCGCGTCTCTCGATTTCCGTACCGGTTGCGCCGTCAATGAGGATCCGTTCGCCCTCATCTATGCGCTTCATCAATCGTTCGTAGCGGTTCATTGGCGTTCCTTCGTCGGCTGTCTGCCGCGGGATCGGAGTGGCGTGGATTCGTGGATCGATGAGTCCTGCGAGAATTCTCGCTTGTCAGAATCTGGCCAGTTTTCTGACCGTCTTCAAGTCCCCCGGGCCCCGGCCACACGTGCCAGTGCTCAAACGCAAGCCCGGCGCGCTGCGCAACGCTCGCAACCGCGGTTACATGGCCCCGGCGGAATCAGGCTGGACGGGAAAATAGTCCTCGATTCCGCCTTCCCGGTATACGTCTGCCGTACAACAGTGCAAACCTCCTCCGAGCGCATACGCGTCACGAAGATCCACTTCGATGACTTCCATTCCGAGACGGTCGAGTTGCTCCGCCTGATGGACCTCCGACTTCTCCACGCAAACGGTCTTGGGATCAAGCACGAGGACATTCATCGACAGCCATGTCGACGAATAGCATAGCGGCGGAGGCGAATTGTGAGCGGGGCGGGCAGCATCGACGATTTCCCAGTCATTCCTCGTGAACAGTGCTCTCTGATCATCCGGCAAACGGCGTTCGGGATTGTTCAGGATGAGGCCTGGCCTGATTGGCGTGAAGGTCGCATCGATATGGATCGGGTACGGGTCTCCAGGAAAATTGGTCGCATGCACCCTGTGTTCCGGAAAGTGGCGCCGAATCCATTCGATTCCCTTCAGGTTGGTCGTGAACCCGTGCTGAACAACGAGGTCCTTTCCGAATCGCAAGACATCTGCGGCATCGAACAGCGGTTCCTCCTCCGTCGTCACGAAGTACTTTTCTGCGGTCCACTCCAGCCGGGTTTCAATGCTGATGTTTCCGGAAAGGTAGTCGGGGCGATAATCGCTGTCGGCCAGCCGCGGTTTTGGCGCAGCCTCGTGCCGGAAGTTTCGGTCCTCCTCCCAGTACCTCGTCAACAAGGGACGGTAGCACAGGTATTCGAACCAGCGGCAACGATAGGACATCGTCGCTTCCAGGATTTCATTCCCGACCGTCAGCAGGACATCGCGGGGTGGCATGCATCCGAACCCACTGCCGGTTTCGAAGTCCGGAGTGACGACAGGTTGGGAAAAGTCTATCGGAGTCGGGCGGTCAACCCTGATACCGCGACCGCGCAGCATTTCTGCGAACGCATCAAGCAGTTCGTTGCCACGGTCGATCATGTCTTGGGGTCGTTTTCCCCACTGCCCCCTCATGTCGGAGTCCTCTGGGACCTTGGCTTCGAGGGCCGGTTCCGGCGGCGGAATATGACAATCCGTCGCGTATCCGACTATGACGTGCTTGAGCGGATCCCATTCGTTCCAACTGTTTACCTGCGTCCTTTCCGGTGACCATTTCACGGTTTTCATCCTGTTTAGGCGACCTGCAAGGTCGCGGCCGTTCCCGACGATCGATTTGGCGGCGGTCGACGGACTTCGCAACCGCATGGCGAATCGCCAATCTGCCGAATTCGATCGTGAAACATTTGGCGACCGCTCCGGCTACAGTCAACAGCATCGGGCTTTGCACGTGACTGCATTCGGTGAAGCGGCCGCAATGGGTGTCGTGGCTTCCCTGCTGCTGATCTGGGTGCGGAACGAACTGAGCACGGTCATGGTGCTCGAAGGCCTGGAGCAGACGTTCCGCTCGGTCGGCACGATCCTTTGGGTTGCGTTTGGCGCGACCGTTCTTGCCGGGGCTTTCAGCCTGTCGGGCGGAAACCGCTTTGTTGCCAATGCAATCGTAGGCATGGATGTCGCGCCAATCGTGATCATCCTCATGATGATGTGCATCTTCTTCATACTTGGGATGTTCATGTACTGGATCGGCATCGTGCTGTTGACCATGCCGGTCTTCATGCCGATCGTGAAGCAACTGGGCTATGATCCGATCTGGTTCGGGATCCTGTTCAGCGTGAACATTCAGATTGCGATTCTGACGCCGCCCTTTGGGTCAGCCGCCTTCTATCTAAAGAGCGTGGCTCCGCCCGAGATTGACCTGGTGACGATCTATCGCTCGTTCGGGCCGTTCATATTGCTGCAGGCAATGATCCTCGCGATCCTCGTGGCATTCCCGCAAATCTCGCTCTTCCTGGTGCGATGACGAGCTCGCGCTGCCACCGGCGTTGCCTTCAGGACCGGACCGGCGTGATGCGAGCTTGAAACCCCGCCAATAGAGAAACTGAAAGGTGAGGTGAAATGCGCGCAGGCGTGATTGACTTGGGGACCATGAAGTCCGGGCTTGCGACGGACCTGATCGCGAACGGTTTCGAGGCGGCTGGCCTTGACCTAGGCGAGGTGCGCAGGGCCGGATTTCGAGATATTGGCGGCACGGGCGCGGGAAGCGTGGCGGAAGTCGTGGCCGATGCCGATGCGGTCCCCGCAACGGTGATGATCCGCAATCCGGCGAATTCGGAAATTCTCGGCATTGCCGTTTCCGGGATCGGCGCGAAGCGCAGGAATCGAATGATCTCCTTGGACCTCGCTGAAGAACTTGGGGTGCCGATGCAGGTGGCGTCGAAAGAGACGCAGACATTTCACGTGGGCCAGCTAATGAGCTCGCATGGAGACGATTCGGCTTGCGCCCGCGTGATTGAAGAGGTCGTGTGCGCGGAAATGCATCGGGAAGGCGCGCAATGAAACTGGGCTTGATCTGCGACGGCATCAGCCGGGACCTGGCGCATGCCCTAGATGTCATGGATGAGTTCGGACTCGAGTATGCCGAGCTGCAATTCGTTGGCGACACGGAAGTCGGCGATCACAGTGCGCAGGAGATTCGCGAGATTGACGCGCAGCTTCGCGACCGCGGCAAGCCCGTGTCCTGCCTCTCGCGCCACGTCTTCGCAGGCATGACCGCCGCCAACGAGCCCGGCGACGATCTGCATACGAGACACATGGACGCACTCAAGCGCGTGATCGACATGGCGCATGTGGTTGGCAGCCCGCTTGTCAGGATCATGACCAACAAGAAGGAGCAGATCCTCTGGGGCAAGAACGGTGCCGAGATATGGAATGTCGCCCACGGTGCATGGGACAGGACCCTTCCTCTCATTGCCCCGGCCTGCGACGTGGCACGCAGCGCAGGGATTGCGCTGGCGCTCGAGACCGGCAACGGCACGATGGTCAACTCCAACTGGACCGCGCGAAAGCTCATCGACGATCTGGATGCGAAGGACGTGCTCAAGATCCTCTGGGACCCGGCCAACAACTGCTGGTGCCACGAGGAGGCCTACCCGCGCGGATACGAGACGGCGAAGGACGGATATCTGGGCCATATCCATATCAAGGACGTACAGGTCGACACGCCGTCTGCCACGCTGGAAGTGTGCCGCATGGGCGAGGGCCAACTGGCCGACCAGTTCCAGCCGCTCGCCAATGCCCTGCGCGCCGATGGCTATGACGGCGTGATCAGCTTCGAGAGCGTGTACCATCCCGGCGACGGCGACTTCGAAGCCGGGTTCCGCCTCTGCATCGACCGCTTCAAGGAGATTTTTTCGTAGCGCGATGAAGACCGGCATCGCCACCGTTTCGATTGCCGGCGAACTGCCGGAGAAACTCGCGGCGATTGCGGCGGCGGGTTTCGACGGAGTCGAGATCTTTGAACAGGACTTCATCGCCCACGACAGCGGTCCGGCCGATGTGGGACAAATGGTGCGGGACCATGGACTGGAGATCGTGCTCTTCCAGCCCTTTCGTGACTTCGAGGGATTGCCGGAGCCGGACAGGACCCGTGCCTTTGAGCGGGCCAAGCGGAAATTCGACGTGATGCGAGAGCTGGGAACCGATCTCATGCTGATCTGTTCGTCGGTGCATCCCAAGGCCTTGGGCGGGATTGACCGTGCCGCCGGCGACCTGAATGCCCTTGGCGACGTGGCCGCCGAACACGGATTGCGCGTGGGCTACGAGGCGCTGGCCTGGGGCACCCATGTCAATGACCATCGGGATGCATGGGAGATCGTGCGGCGCGCGGATCATCCAGGCATCGGCCTGATCGTCGACAGCTTTCACACGCTTGGGCGGAAGCTGAGCCCGGACAGCGTTCGCCGCATTCCCGGCGACAAGATCTTCTTCGTGCAGCTTGCGGATGCGCCCCTGATCGAGATGGACTTGCTCTTTTGGTCGCGGCATTTCCGCAACATGCCTGGCGAGGGCGATCTGGACGTGCGGGCGTTCATGCAAGCGGTTGCCGCGACCGGGTATGATGGTCCGATCTCGCTCGAGATCTTCAACGACCAGTTTCGGGGCGCCAGCCCTCGGGCCATTGCCGAAGACGGCATGAGATCTCTCCTGGCGCTCATGGATGACGTAGACCGGATCGAGCCGGCCCCCCGTCTCGAGGTCCCGTCCATGCCGCCCCGAGCGAAGATCGAGGGGGTTGAGTTCATTGAATTTGCCGCCGACGAGGTCGAAGCAGACCGGCTCGGCGCGCTTTTGACGACATTGGGTTTCACCCATGCCGCAGATCACATCAACAAGGACGTCTCGCTCTGGACGCAGGGCGCGATAAACATCGTCATCAATACCGAGCGGGAAGGATTCGCACACGCGACCTACCTGTCGCGCGGAACCAGCGTCTGCGACATCGGATTGCGCGTGAAAGATGCGGCTGGAACCGTTCGCAGGGCCAAGGCGCTGAAGGTGAAGCTGTTCCATCAGCGCATCGACCAGGGAGAACTGCACCTTCCTGCCATTCATTCGGTCGGCGGCGGCGTCATGCACTTTCTGGATGCGGCGAGCGGACTGACCGATGTGTGGAACGTGGAGTTCAAGGCAACAGGAAATGCGCTTGAAGGGGTCGGGCTGACCCGGGTGGACCATGTCGCGCAGACCATGGGCCACGACGAGATGCTCACGTGGTCCCTTTTCTACACCTCCCTGTTCGAGGCGTCGAAAAGGCCGGTTGTGGATGTCGTTGACCCCGGGGGCGTCGTGCGAAGCCAGGTCATCGAGAGCCCGGATGCCAGCTTGCGCATCACCTTGAACGGTGCGGATTCGGACCGCACGCTAGCGCTACCGAGTCATGACAAGTCTGGCTGGCAATGGATCATTCGCTCTGCCGTAGTGC
>VYCX01000503.1 GCA_009843725.1 Boseongicola sp. SB0675_bin_26 | reverse complement strand
CAACAGGCGCTGGCGGCAACAGCGTTTGGTCTCGAAGCATAACGGCCAGAAGGGTGCGAAGTGACGAAGAAGAAACCGCCGTCAGAACACAAGAAGCGGGGACGCCCGGAAACTCGCATCATTAAGCTGGACGCCACGCCCGAGGAAGGGGCGCGAGTTTGGCTGGTGTCCTGCGCGTCAGGCGCGACCAGCCATGGGCAAGCGGGCACATGACTCCGAAGCCTTGGCTCATGACGCATGCCGGGAAAGTCCCGAGAATTCAGCGCGCGTCAAACAGTGGAAAGGAAACCAGAACATGATGCACCCAAGAAAGGGCCTGAAGATGTCCTCGGTCATCGCAGCAACGATCATGACGTTCGAAGCGCAGGCGCAAGACATCGAGGTTCATTACTGCATCGACCCTGCAGAATCTGATCAATCCAGGCTTGGAGCCAAGGCATCAAGAGTCCTGGCCTGGCCAGGATTCGGAGGCGTAGAAGCATTGGGCACGGTCACTTTCACCGGAGGACGAGAAATTCACGACTTTCGTGAAGCTTTCTCGCGCTTGCAGCATGGCAGCTCAGGTCAGATCGAATATTTCCTGCATGACGCGACGGAACTCGGAAACGCCGCGTTCAGCTACGGATATCTTGACGCATCCACTTGGGAATGGTCAGAGTTCAGCTATGAGCACCCTGAGGCCGGCTCTTATGGCGAAGGCCCCTCTGTCGTTGTAAGGGCACACAAGTACAAGCTCGAGATCGAGGATGAATCAGGAGTTCTTTATCTTGAAGGTCGCGACGGGCGACTTGGTGGCATCGCAACATATGAGTGCGTCTCGATTTCCGGATCTTGAATCCAGAGCCTGGAATCGCGCGCGGATGACGCCAAAGGGTTTTCGGTCTCGATCCATCAGCACGGCAGGCGCGCCACGGAGAGTGCACGGCGCTGATATCCGTCTGGGAATCTACACGACTTGGTTTGCGTGACGCCGGCACGCTTCGCATGCGGTGCATTTCTGGTGAACTCATGCGGCACGCAGGTCCGGAAGCGCGAAAATGCGTATCAGATTGTCGCGATCGGAGGTTTGGTTGCGATCACTGTTCCCATTGCCGTACGCATCTTGCAATGTGTTGAAGGCAGCACGTGCCCTTGCCATCCATCCGGGCGCGAATGCCCGTCAACTGCCTGATTCGCAAGCATTGTGCCTCCATGAGAACTTCGCGACACGTCGGCCAAGACGCTTCCGTGACATCTTCCGATATGTGTCATGCCATCCGCGCCTGAGCATCGAGAGGCAGGGCTGCAGTCTCCATTGTCCGAGAGGCGGCAAGGCGAAGCCGGAGAACCCGTTCGAGTGAGCAAAGAGATGAAGGGGGCGGAAACTTGAACGTCCCGGCGAGCGAACGCGATCACGCTGTCAACGTTGCCTGCCCCGATTCACTTTGCTGCCGCCTCTCTGCGTCCCGCATTTCCTCGATTCCCCCAGGTTCCGTGTGTAGTCGCAAGCCGGGAAGTTCGAGCAGCCGAGGAAGCGGCCGTACCTGCCCATCCTGACGTCCAGCCAGCCGTCGCAGACGGGACAGGCCTTGATGGTCCCGCCACAGTCGCGGCAGACAAAAGCCTCGCCCGACCTGACGGGAAGGCCGTTTCCGCAGCGGGGGCAGGCCCGGGCGGTGTGCTCGCAGAGGGGATAGTTCGAGCACCCGAAGAACACGCCTTGGCCGCGCGCGTTCTCCCGGCGCAGCAGCCGCCCAACGCCGACGCATCTCGGGCAAGGCACGTCGCCCTCCGGCGGACGCCCGAACGTTTCGACGTCGTATCCGCCGCCGATCAGCTCCGTCACGAATTCCGACGGCTGGCCGCCGTCCGCGAGCAGGAAGGCCTGCCGCCGCGCCCGGGTTACGGCAACGTAGAGCAGGCGCCGCTCCTCGGCGTTCGGAAGGGCTTCGGGCGCTGCCAGCACGAGGTCGAGCAACGGATCGTCTGCTATTTCGGCGGGGAAGCCGTGCTTGCCGGAACGCAGTCCGAGGACCACCGCATAGTCGGCCTCGAGACCCTTGGAGCGGTGCACGGTCATCCAGGTGAAGCGGAGACGGGGGTACTGCTTCGGCAGCGCGGCCAGATTGCGGGGCCGCAGATGCCGGTAGCGGCCCAGCAGCAGCACCTCCGAGATGCCGTCGTGCCGGCGGGCATCCGCCTCGATCCTGTCGAGCGCCTCCTTCAGAAGCGGGAGTTCCTGCTCCCCGGGAAGACCGACGAACACCGCGGGGCGATCCGCCTTCCGCGTCGCACGAACCGTCTTGCGGATCTGCGCCGGGTTGCGCAGCACGAAGTCCGTGGCGACCTTCGCAATGCGGTCGGCGCAGCGGAACGTGGTGGCAAGATCGATGCGCTCGAACGCGCCGAAGCGGTCCCCGAACTCCCGCATCACCGCGATGTCCGACCCGCCGAACCGGTAGATCGCCTGCCAGTCGTCGCCGACCGCGAACAGTTGGGACCCCAGCACGCTGCCGAGCATCGCCTTCAGCAGCCGCGCGCGGGACGGCGAGATGTCCTGGAACTCGTCGACCAGCAGGTATCCGAACGGGCTGCGGTAACGCCCTTCCTCCACGAGATCGGTCGCCCTGTTGATCATGTCGTGGAAGTCGATTTCGCCTGCGCTGGCGAGCGCGTCCTCGTAGCGCTCGAAGATCGGCCGGAACACTGCGAGAAACGCCTGCGCCCGCCGCCTGTCCCGATGGGCGTTCGCCCGCTCGGCGATTTCCTCGAACGACAGCCGCCCGCCCTTGAAGTGCTGAAGGAAGGTCGCCACCAGCCGCGTGAACGGGTCGATCCGCCCCTGCCGGTTGAGAGCGGCGAACATTTCCCCGCGCGGGATCTGCGAGAGAGCCACCCCATGGGCCTCAAGCTTCTCCTTCAGGTTTCGCAGCAGCCTGCCGTCTGTCCGTTCGTGACTGAAGGTCTCGATCAGGACGGTGCCGCGCTCGGCATGGACACCGCGTTTCCATTCCATGTCCCGCCGATACCGGTCCCGGTCGACGAAGGGCGCCGTGTTCCCTTCGGCGTCGACCCCGAAGTGCTCGATGTAGATGCCGTGCTCGGGCAAACGGAAGTCCGGCTTGTACTGGCGCTTCTCCGAGGTCGCCACGTCGTGCTCGTAGGGGGCCTCGTACTCGTAGGCAACGCCGTGGAGGTAAAGGAAGTTCGCGATCTCGCATTCCTCGAAGCTCCGGACCACCTCGCCTTTCAGCGAGCGGATGTCGAACTTCCGGATGTAGTCGTGGTACTCGCCCCAGTTCCTGAACTCATGCTGGCTCCTGTACGGCGCGAATCCCTCCTGGAACCATTCATCCAGCATCGCCGAGAGGTCGTCGTCCGCCAGCAGGTCGGCGACGATTCCCTTGAGCAGCTCGAACAGGCTTCGCTCGTTCTCCGCGACCGCCGCGAGTGCGGGACGCCTGCCCTGGGTTTCGCCGATGATCGCCATGCCCAGGCTGTGGAAGGTGCGCACCGTCACGTCGCGCGCAATTGCGGCGCCGAGGCGCGACGCCATGCGTTCTTCCATCTCCTTGCGGGCATCGCGCGCGAAGGCGAGCAGCAGCAGTTCGGACGGCTTGCGATACCCCTTCCGGACGAGCCAACCGGCCTTGGCCACGATGACCGAGGTCTTGCCGCTGCCGGCCGCGGCGACGACGAGGTTGCGGCCCTCGTCGATGACGACCGCCCGGCGCTGCTCTTCCGTAAGCGGGCGGGCCTCGATCCGGTCGAAGAGCTCGCGCGAGCGGGCCAGCTCGTTGAACACGAACGCCTCGTTCGCTTTCACCTTGGCATCGTCTGGCGCATCCAGGAACTCCAGGATGTCCCGCAGCATCCGGATTTCCGGAGCGTCCGACAGCGCCTGCGGCCATCGCGCCGAGAACCCGCCGGCAACCGACCGGGCCTCTGTCTCAAGGTCGCGAAGTGCGTCGGTCGTGAGGTATCTAGCCGGATCGGCCAGTGCCGTCAGCCGGTCATGCAAGAAGCGGAGCGCCAGCAGCCGTGGCGAGAGCCTGCGGCGCCACCCGCCGCAGCTCCCGGCTTCAAGCCCAGCGCCCAGCGCTTTCTCGTCCTCTCGCGGCAAGCCCGTATCTTGCACCTTCCCTGCGGCATGACGGACCCGAACGCTGGAACCGAACAGCCCTTTCGCCACGTCGACCGCTTCCACGTCGCCCAAAGGCAGTTCGGCGCGGCGTGAACCGAACAGCAGCCGGACCGTTTCGACGTTCACGGATGCCGCCCTGGCATGGCGCGGATGCAGGATCGCCAACGCGATCCGGGCCAGGCCGGTCCGCCTGGCCTCAGTTGAATTGTCCGCCGCCAAACCCAGCCGATGCGTGGATAGCGCACCGTGTCCTGACTTCGCCCCGTGCAATGCGTCCTGCCTCCGTCCTGCTCGAATCGACATGCCGCCGCGAACAGCTAGCACAGCGTCCCGTCGCGGTCGATTGCCGCGCTTGCGTCAACGATTCACCTAGCGTCGAACCGTTCTTGGCTTCCGTGTCGGTGCACAGGGTATCGAAGCAACCTGCATCGGAACCCGGTCCGACACTGCCTGCTTCCATCTCGCTGCCGAACTCCGCGATGAGCGCAGCCTCTTGCCAGTCGCGAGAGCGGGAAGCGACCGCAGAATTGCGCATCCCAACCCAGCTTCCGGTTCAGGCGCCACGGCGGCTTTGCCATGCATGGCATCCTCGAAAGCACTCCCCGACATGATGCCGGACGAGACGTCCGAATCGACCGGGCTGGCGCCCGGGAAGGGGAGACACACCTGCCGCATCGGTGATGCCCGTCGTGCCCTGTCTTCGCGAGGGTGCGTCCTGTCGCCCCCTGACTGCATGCATGCTCCCGGATTCCCTTGGAAAAGCGCGTACTCCGCAGAGGCATCAGGCGAACACGCAAAAAACACATCGGGCGATTTCAAGGGGTTGGAGCCGCTGGGAACGGTTCTCCCGGGAACTTCCGCCCTTGCGCGGCCTCCGTCATCGTGCGGGAGCGATACACGCTCCCGGCCCGCGCCATGCGGTCTTTCCCAAGATGCCGGGGGCGTTTGCAGTCGTTTCATGGCCTGTCCCGTTGCTGCATTGTCACTGCACGGACGCAACCGTCGCTCGATTGCCGGTGCCCGCGGCCCGGCGATTCCCGGAACGGTTCGCATCGGGAGGCGTCGCGGCGGCGGGCATTCCGGCGCTTCAGGGCATCGCCGCGAGCGGTCCGCTTCCTGATGCCGGGCGCGGACACGGACCTGCCAGTCCAAGGCGCCTGGTCCTGGCTCCGTCGGTTGGCTTCCGTCGGACAGTTGGCTTCCATCGGACTTGTTTCCGTCCCCGTCCTGGTCCAGCCTGCATGTGCCCGTCGCACCCCCTTGATTCGTGTTTCAGCTCTCGCGGCGGGCGTCTTCCTGTGGACGGCGAAGGGGGCCGCGACGCGGATTCCGGCCCTCTTCCGTTCTCCGAGCCAAGGTTCCGGTCATGATGCCAGGTCGATCCGGAACCCGTGCAGCCCGACGCCCGAAGAGAAAGCCGATGCCTTTCAGACAAGCCCGTGTCGCCGTCACCATCGCGGCCCTGGCAATTTCGCTTGCCACGTCTGCCAGCGCTGATCTGCACAACACAAGGGAGGTCAAGGCGCTTCAACAGGTGCTGCGCCGGTGCGGATTCGATCCCGGCCCGATCGACGGACAGTGGGGAGCCATGACGGCCAGGGCCACGGCGGCATACATCCGGGCGCATGGCGGAGACGCCGAAGCGCCCAGCTACGGGAACCGCAACAATCCTGTCGTCCGCCGTCAACTGATCACGCAAGCCGGTTCCTACATGGACAAGGCGCAGCCCTGTCCTGCGCCCGGCGGGGAAGTCTGGGAATGCGTGACGGTCTTCGGCACGTCGAGGACAATGCTGAAGGCCGACCACGAGGCCGGAACCGGCGTGGTCCGAATGGGCACCCTTCCGCCGATTGAAACGTTCTTCGAGGTCAGGGGACCGGCCCGCTTGTGGATATGGCTCGACGCCGGAATCGCCCGGAGCGCGGCGGACGCGTTGGCATCAATGTCGGGCGAGACCGCTCCAGAACATCATGCGTTCCAGATCGGCCCCAGGGGCGGTCCGGGCCTGCAAGGCCACTACTTCCATTTTCCCTCAGGCACGAAGGCGGACGAAATCGTGGAGTCGCAGGCCACTTACGTTTGCGAACAGACAAGCGGGTGACGGCTGACGCTCGCCCGGCGCGGATTCCAGCACGTGGGACGGCTCTCAGGCCGCTCTCGTGGGTGACGGCCCGGACAAACGGCCGCCAGGTCGACGGGAATGGCCGTTTCGGGTGCGATCCGGCACGGATTCCGGCCCGAATCCTGGGGTCTGGCCGAAGAACCGGGATCAACGCCCGGTCGCACGGCACCGCAGAATCGGGCTGAATGCGCGGTCGACGCCACATCCGGAAGCAGCCTTCAAGGACCGGGAGGCGGAGCGGTTTCCCAAGATCCTCCTGACGCTTCCGGACAGCGGCAGGGTCGTCGCGAACAGTCCTGAGGATCGCCTGTCGCCGCGCGGCAGTTCCCGACCTGCAGTTCGAGAGCGGCTGGACCACGCCGGGCGACGGCAGCATTGCCAGCGGGTGGCACCTTCGGCAGCAGCCTGCCCCGGACCGTGGCGACCGGCATCTCGACCGGAAGGCGGAAGGGGGCCGGCATCGGCGAAGCTGCGCCCGGCCCCCTTCGCTCTCCCACCAAGGAGGACGCCCGCCGCGGGAGGTGACTTTGCGGAAAGCTCGCCGCGGCGGGCAGGTGCAAACTGGACCAGGACGAGGCCGGACGCAACGCCGGATCGGCGCGGACCGGGCCGTTTCGCGGACTGGCCGTGCCGTCGCCGAAGCCGTGTCCGGCCGGGAGGAGGAGGAAGGGGAGGCTACATGCCCATGTCGAGGTCGCGCGACCTGTGCTTCGGTTCGGTCACCCTTTCCAGTTCCGGCTGGCGGGAAGCGCGCTTCCGGCCTTCGCCGCCACGGTCGATGCCACGATCCGGCTTGCCCCCATCCTGCCCGGCACGCTCGCGCCCGGCGCTCCGGTCCCGCGGCTTGCCGTCAAGGTCCCGAGCCCTTTCGTCACGGCCAGGACCCGCCTGGCGTTCGACACCATGCCCGCGTTCCCGGCCAGGTGACGGTTCGCGCCCGACGCCGTCGCGGCGCCCATCCCCGCGTCCGTCACCGCGATCCGGTCCGACGCCCCGATCCATCGCGCCGGACGCGCGTGTCACGTGATCCGTCTCCCGGCCCTGGCCCGCGCCGCGCCCGAAGACCGCCTCGTGCGCGGCCTGCCTGGCCGTCGCGTCGAGCGCCGCGAGCCGCTCGCCCGTCGCCCGCTCCAGCTGGTCGGCGAGCCTGTGCGCGTCGTCCGTGACGAGATGGGCGGCGTCACGCGCCCGGCTGATCGCCACGTAGAAGGCGCGCAGGTCCGTCAGTCTCGGGTTGCCGGCGGGCATCGCCGCCACGATCCTGTCCACCGTGCGGCCCTGGAACGCGTGCACCGTCGCCGCGAAGGCGCGGTCGACGTGGCGAAGCTGCGGGTCGTCCTTCCCGAGCCTCTTCGCGGACCCGTCCTCGAGCCGCAGGCGGACGCCGTCGCGCCCCACCGCCTCCACCGTCGCGGTCTCGCCGTTGGCCAGCCCCGAGGCCGGGTCGTTGCGCGTGAAGCGGATCCGGTCGCCCCGGCGAAGCTCCGCCGCCTCGCTCCGGAAGGCCTCGACCCCGCCCTTGGCGGCGGCGAGACGCCCCGGCCGCCAGGACTTCAGGCCGCCTTTCGCGTCCTCCAGGCGCACCGTGCCCATGCGCGTGTCGACGGAAGCGACCCTGCGCTCGTCCCCCCGTTCCACGCCCAACGTCTTGTACGTGCGGGCGAAGATCACCGTGTCGCCGACGCCGTAGCTGCCGGCGCGCGTCATCTCCGCGCGGGTGAGGTCGCGCGGGACGAGCCTCGGAACCTCCATCGCCGGTCCCGAGACCGCGCCCTCGGCCACCAGCCCCTCGCGGCCCGTCGCGCTGATCCCGTCACGGAGCGCCCGCGTCGGCGCGACGATGCCGGTCCGCTCGCGGAGTTCCGGGGACAGGTCCAGCCAGAGCCGCGCGGTCTCCGCCGCAAGGTCGCCGTGCTCGACCTGCCGGACGTTGCCGCAGAGCCTGGCGAAGGCGGCCTTCACGTCGCCCTGGAGACTCGCCCGGACCGCCGCCTTGAGCTCCGCGTCGCGCTGGCGCACGATGTCGTCCATCACCGCCGTCTCCATCCCGGCGGCCTTGAGCTGCGCGAACGGCTTGCCCGCCTCGACCGCGCCGAGCTGCCGCTCGTCGCCCACCAGAACCACGCGGGGGATCCTCAGCGTCGTCGCGATGCGCAGCAGGTCCCTGACCTGTTCGCTGGACGCGAGCGAGGATTCGTCGACCACCAGGATCGTTTTCGCGTTCGCCGCGCGGAGCCGCTTCAGCCCGTCCGCCGTGCCGCGCCCCTCGGCGATGCCGCCGTGGCGCGCCAGCCAGCGCTGCAGCGTCCCCGATTCGATGCCCGATCCCTCCTGGAGCGTCCTGGCGGCGGAAGCCGAGGGCGCGAGGCCGACGGCGCGGTAGCCCCGGCTCTCGCCGAGCGCGCGCAGCCGCTTCAGCATCGTCGTCTTCCCCGTGCCCGCGTAGCCCTGCACGGCGACCACCCTGTCCTTGCTGGCGAGCACGGACTTCACCGCCTCCTTCTGGCCCTCGTTGAGACGGCCCCGGTGGAGCTTCGTCTCCGCCACCCAACGGCGCATGACCGCCTTCCCGGCGCCCTGTCCGGCGCGCATCAGCGCGATGGCCTCCGATTCCCGCGCCAGCGCCGCGTCCGTGGCCCAGTGCCGCCCGTGGCCGAGGCCGCGCGCGGCATGGAGGGAACCGTCCCGTTCGAGCGCCGTGATGGCGCGCTCGGCGTCGCGTGCGCTGACCGCGCCCGGATCGCGGGCCAGCGTCGCGGCCAGGAGGTCCGCGTGGCCGAACACCGCCTCGCGCTCGGAGAGGTGCGCGACCGCCCAGGCCGCGGCCTCGCCGGCAACGCGGCCAGGCGCCGAGAACAGGTCCGGGCCGGACAGGCCGCGCTCCGCCTTGCGGGCCTCCGCCCGGACCTTCGCGGGCGAGAACCCGAGCGCCTTCGCCTGGCGCTTCCACAACCGGGCGAGCTCGCCCCGGTCGACGTCCCGCTTCGCCGCCCGCGTCACCATCGCGGCGCGGGCGGCAAGGTGCGGGCTGTCCTTCGTGTCCCCCATTCCGCGCTCCGCCATCGCGGCCTCGATCTCCTGCCTGCGCGTGGAGAAGGCCTCGACCGCCTCGCGCGGGACGCCCGCGATCTCGAACCGCCCGTCCGGGTGCGTCTTGTCCACTCCGTAGCCGAGGTCGCCCAGGCCCCGTGCAAGCTCCGCCCGGTAGATCGCGCCGATGGCCATCTTGCCGCCGAACAGGCCGTCGTCGACCATGGTCCGCCACTTGCCGTCCGCGCCCTGCACCATGTTGGCGATCACGGCGTGCGTGTGAAGCTGCGGGTCGAGGTTCCTCGCCGTGTCGTGCCTGAAGGTCGCCACGACCATCTTCAGGCCGCCCGCGCGGACCATCGCGCGGGTCACGGGGTCGCGCATCCGCGTCTCGACGGCGTGCGCCGCGAGCCAGTCCAGCGTCTCCGTCACCGGACGGTCATGCGCCTCGACTATCCTTTCGTCGCCGCCGACGAGCGCCATGAGCGACACCGACTTGGGTGCGCTCAGCGTCACGTCCCGGCCCGGTCGGTGGACGATGTTGCCCCCGATCTCCCTGCGCCCGAGCCGCCGTCCGTCCGGCACCTCGCCCTCCAGCACCGACCGGAAGCGTCCGGGATCGACCGGGCCGGAGAGGCCCAGCGCCTCCGCGCCGCGGCCCGCCCAGGCGCTGGCCTCGCGATGCGCGGCGGTTTCCTTCGCGTAGTAGCCGTCCCGCTCGAAGTAGGCCACGCCCTGCGACGGCGAGGCGATCTTGCCGATGGAGGCTACCATGCGACGGAGCCGGATCCGGGGGTTTCGTGCACGTTCATGCCGGAAGGATTGGCGTCGGTTCCACGCGCGGCAAGGGCAGGAACGGCGCTTGCGCAGCCCTGTCCGCGAATGTCGTCGACTGTCCTTCACTCGCTGCCGCGGCACACCCGCGCGGCACGGGATTCGCGGCACGATCGCGCTTGCCGGACGGCGTCGGCGCCACTATGATTCGCTCATGTCAGAGGCCATCGCGTTCGACACCCACCGCTTCGTCAAGCGGCTCACCGATTCCGGATTCACGGAACGGCAGGCCGAGACGCTGGCCGAGGAGCATGTCTCCCTGCTCAACGGGAATCTCGCGACCAGGGCCGACGTCGAAAGGGTGCGGGCCGAAATCGCGAAGGTCGAGGCACGCGTCGAGGAGGCGAAGTCCGAGATCCTGAAGTGGGTCTTCGGCGCGCTGGTCGCCCAGGGCGGGCTGATCGTCGCTCTCGTGAAGCTTCTTTGAAGGCTGTCGGGCGGAAGCGAATCATGCCCGTGTCCCCTCCTGTCGCCGCATGCGCGGACAGGGATGCGAATCCGAACCTCGTGCTGATTCAGTGTTGATTCGGCGATTCAGGCGAAAAAGTGACACTGCCCTAACAGACTGAAACCGCTCAATATTACATGTAAATTCTGAAATTTCAAGTTGAGTCCGAAAGTTTCATGGCCGACGCCTTTCAAGGCTGCCTGACGTACCTAAGCGATCTCATCAGTCTCTAGCTCAATAGCCTGATCTAAGCACGCCAGCCGAGAAGCCCTCAAAGGAATGGTCAGAAGTTCCCTAACGCTCCACCTATGTTGACCGCCGCGCGCTGACAATGTGTTGAAAACCAACGCTGAAGGCTTCAAGTCAAGAAAGTCAACACCGCCAGG
>VYCX01000513.1 GCA_009843725.1 Boseongicola sp. SB0675_bin_26 | reverse complement strand
TTCGGCCACGATAGCCATTTGCGTCATCCACCCCCACGCCTCAACGAAATTCCTGAACTTGAAGGTCTTCATGATGGCATCCCGACCTTCAACCTCGATCCAACCGCATTCCGAAAGCCGGGCAAGAGCCTCCCGGCGTGCGTCTCCATCCAGTCTGTCGCTCATTCCGGTTCCTCCTTGACTTTCCGAAACGGGCCGTAGCTCGTGAGCACCTCTATGTCGTCGTCAACCGCGGCCCGCTCCGCCTCAAGATACTCCTCTACAGCGCTGGCAAACCCCGAATCCGCCACCCAATGCAGCGAGTGAGTCTCCGTTGGCAGATATCCTCTCGCCAGCTTGTGGTCACCCTGCGCGCCGGCCTCGACCGCACCAAGCCCATGGGCAATCGCATAGTCGATTGCCTGATAGTAGCAGAGTTCGAAGTGCAGGCAGTCGTGATACTCGATTGCGCCCCAATAGCGGCCAAAGATCGTCTCGCGTCCCACGAAGTTCATTGCGCCCGCAACCGGACAGCCCTCGCGGATCGCCAGGATCAGAAGAATGTCGTCGGCGAGCTGGTCCCGAGCCTGGTCGAAAAAGGCACGCGTCAGGTAAGGCCTGCCCCATTTGCGCGCGCCAGTGTCCTGGTAGAATTCCCAGAAGGCGTCCCAGTGCCCGGGCTGAATGGCGTCGCCCGTGAGGGCCACGATTTCGCCTCCGAAGGATTGCGCAATGCGCCGCTCGCGCCGAATCGCCTTTCGCTTGCGCGACGACAGTGCCGACAGAAAGCCGTCGAAGTCCTCATATCCCTTGTTTACCCACCTGTACTGCCGCGTCACGCGGTGCAGGAACCCGAGCTCGCGGCCACGGACTGCCTCATCCTCCACGCAGAACGTGACATGCACGGACGAAAGCCTGTTTTCGGTGGCAATGTGAAGAGCGCCGTTCCACAGCGCCTCATAGCAGGCCGCCCGGCACCCCGGGCGCGTAAGGAAACGACGCCCGGTGACCGGCGTGAACGGCACGGCAATCTGCAACTTCGGGTAGTACCTGCCGCCGGCCCGTTCCCAGGCATGGGCCCAGCCGTGATCGAAGATGTATTCGCCTTGGCTGTGACCCTTCACGTAGAGCGGCGCAACCGCCACCACCTTGTCCTTGTCCTGGACTGCAAGATGACGCGGCAGCCATCCCGTGCCGGAACCGACAGAGCCGCTCGTCTCGAGCAGGTTCAGGAACCGGTGAGTCGTGAACGGGTCGACGGGACGCAGGCCGTCCGCGGTCTCGGCGCCGGCACAGGCATCCCAATCTTCGGGGGCAATCGCCGACAAGCTTGCCAGCGTCGAGATTTCCAGCGCGGATTCGCTCATGACTGCACTTTAGCCTTTCGTGACCGAAGCTGCGATCAGTCCGCAAAATCGGGAAGATACCCTTCAAAAGTCACGTTGGCTGCAATTGCGCGCGCCCGGCGCTCTTCCTCGACGGATCTCACTGTCCAGCAGAGGACGCTCGCCCCACGTTGCTTGAGTTCCAGAACCCTGGCGCGTTCCAGATCACGGATGTCGTGGCTGATGAACGACGCACTCGCTCGCTCGTAGTCCGGGATTTCCGCAAGCTCGGTTCGCCTGGCCTTCGGCATCGGCCATTCCGTCTCGCAAAAGGCGCAGGTCACCAGACCGCGTGGCACGCCGGGGGCCAGCGTCCGCATGACCGCAACGCTGTGCGGATTGAAGGACATCACAGCCGCAGGGCCGTCATACCCCGCGAGTGCCTTGGCGACCGCGCCTTCCAGAAAACCGACATCCGGACCGAACGTTCCGTCCCAATCCTTGATCTCGATCAGGAGCGGAACGCGGCCCGCGACCAAGCCCAGGACTTCCACGAGATCCGGGATGGTCTCGCTGCTTCCCTCGAGCGCAATGGAAGCGAGTTCCGGCATGGAGCGCTCGCGCACCAGACCTTTACGGCCTGTCAGCCGCTCCAACGCATAGTCATGGAAAACGGCCGCCTGCACATCCGACGTGAGCTGCACGTCGATCTCGATCCCGTATCCATGTTCCAATGCGGCATTGACTGCCGCGCGGGAATTTTCGGGCCGTCCGTCAGAAGCGTCGTGCAGCGCACGATGGGCGATCGGGCGGGTCAGAAATTCCGTCGGCAACATGGCATTCAAGACACCTCAAAGATGCCTTCGATCTCGACGGCCACGTTCAACGGAAGCGCTCCGGCACTGACGGCGGAGCGCGCGTGACGCCCGGCGTCGCCCAATACGGCAACAAGCAGGTCCGAGGCGCCGTTGATCACCTTGGGCTGGTCCGAGAATTCGGGCGCTGAATTGACGAAACCCACAAGCTTCACGACGCGAACCAGACGTCTGAAATCGCCTTCGCAGCCGGCACGCGCCTGGGCCAGCAGCGACAATGCGCAACGCCTGGCTGCCGCGGCGCCGGCTTCCACGTCAAGCTCGTCGCCCAGCTTGCCAGTGATCAGATTGCCGTCTGCATCCATCGAGATCTGGCCGGACACGAAGAGCAGGGATCCGGATCTGACAAAAGGCACGTAGTTTGCCACCGGCGGCGGCGAATCAGGCAATGCCAGCCCCATCTCCTGAAGCTTCTTGTCCACGTCGTTCATCACTTGGCTCCTCCTGTCCGGCCCGACGGGATGTCGCGCCTGTCCGGACCATTTTCACTCCGCGTTACCCGAGCGCAACAGGCATGCCCAAAAAAAGTCGTGCGGTGCGCCACCGGTTCTGTTGCGCTGCCCCGCTTGCAGACTAAAAGGTGAGCACCGGACCGGTTTGGATCTTCAGCGAAGGCATCGGGCAGCACATGCGTTTCAGAATTCCGCACCTTGCAATTCCGGTCGTCGCCGCGGCTGCGGTTTCGGCGTGTTCGGTGCCGACGGAGGACGGCGCGATCAACGATCCCTACGAATCACTCAACAGGGTCAGCCATGCCTTCAACAAGGGCGCAGACCGAGCGGTCATCCGCCCGCTCAGCCATGCCTACGGAGATACGGTGCCAAGTCCTGTCCGCCGCAGCCTGTCCCACGTTGCCGCGCACCTTGACGAGCCGAAATCCGTCGCGAACCACATCCTTCAAGGCGACGTGGAGAGCGCCGGCCACAGTTTCTTCAGGTTCCTTGTCAACAGCACGGTAGGCGTGGCGGGCCTGTTTGATCCTGCTGCGGGCGGCTTTGGCCTGGAACGGCGGCAAACGGGCTTTGGAGACACTCTGGCAGCATGGGGAGTGCAGGACGGCGCCTACGTGGAATTGCCCTTTGCGGGTCCCTCGACGGAAAGGGACTTCGTGGGGCTGGTCGTCGATGTCGCCACCAATCCGGTCAGCCACATTTCCAGCGACGTAGCCATCTTGAACACGGCTTCCGCAATTCCTGCCACGTTGAATGTGCGCTACGAGTTCAGCGAAACGGTTGACAGCGTTCTCCGCGACAGTGCAGACAGCTACGCGCAGCTGAGACTCTATTACATCCAGAATCGGCAGTTCAAGCTGAACCAGCAGGACCCTGATGACACCGGTCACGATCCCTTCGAGAACCTGTATGACGAGATATATGAAGAGCTCTACGACGAATTCTGACCTGACGCGCCGAACCTTGCTGTTCTCAGGCGTCTGCGGGGCCGCTGCGCTGCACGTTGCCCCGGCCCGTGCGCTGAATGACGACGAGGCGCGCGCGCTCATCGATGCCGTGGTCACGGACATTCATCGGGTGATCAATTCCGGAATGCCGATTCAGGCCGCGTTGCAGGAATTCGAGAACATCTTTGTCGACTATGCGGATGTTCAGGCAATCGCACGCTCCGCGCTTGGGCCACCGGCGCGAACCGCTTCGCCGACGCAGCTTCGCGCCTTCACCGACGCGTTTTCGCGCTATATTTCAAGGAAGTACGGGAAGCGGTTCCGGGAATTCAAGGGCGGTGTCATCAAGGTGACTGATGCGCGCAAGAGAAATCGCGTGCACGAAGTCCGAGCGATCGCAAGGCTGAAAGGCCGGGAAC
Organism: Boseongicola sp. SB0675_bin_26; assembly: GCA_009843725.1. Classification (GTDB taxonomy): domain Bacteria; phylum Pseudomonadota; class Alphaproteobacteria; order Rhodobacterales; family Rhodobacteraceae; genus JAJEFO01. The sequence continues at coordinate 6,983 of VYCX01000513.1, read as the reverse complement.
CGTTGGCGCTGAGCTTCGTGGTTTCGGATCGCTCGGGAAAGATCCTTTTCGTCGACATCCTGATTGAAGGCATCAGCCTGTTGAAGTCCGAGCGCGTCGAGATCGGGGCCATGCTTGACAGGCAGGGGGGTGATGTGGACCGGCTCGTTGCGGCGCTGAACGGGACCGGGTGACCGACCCCAGGGCGCCGACATCCTGCGGCCGCGCCTCCTGAAGCCCGTTGGCCAAGCCCGGCTTGAAGCGATGCCGCTAGTCTTCTTGTCCCTGGACATATGCGCGCCAAAGCGCAAACACGCCCGCTGCAAGGATGACCATCGCCCCGAGCGCAACGTTCGCCTTCAGGGCCTCGTGAAACACGACAATCCCGATGAGAGCGGCAAAGACCTGGTGAAAGTAGGCGAAGGGTTGCACGGCGCCGGCCTCGGCCAGTTCGTAGCAGCGGATCAGAAGCCAGTGTCCAATGACGCCAGTCATGCAGAGCGCCAGCATCCACAACCAGTCGCCGGGCATCATCCATTCCCAGTTCGGCAGGCCCACGGACGTCATGGCCGCGGCTCCGACGACCCCGGTCCAGAAGAAGGATGTCGCGGCCTTGTCCCGTCGCGCAGCATAGCGGGTCGCCAAGGAATAGAGCGCAAACATGAAGGCTGAAACGAAGGGAATCACCGCGGCCGCCCTGAACACACCGGTTCCGGGCTGCAGAATGATGAGCATGCCGAGAAAGCCGGCAAGGACGGCGAGCCGTCGCCGCCATCCGGCCCTTTCACCAAGCAATGGCCCTGCAAGCGCAATCACGATCAGGGGATACGTGGCAAAAATTGCATGGCTCTCGACCAGCCCCAGAAGCGTGAAGCCAAAGACCGCCACGCATATCTCGCCTGCAAGCAGGAGCCCCCGGACGATCTGGAGTGCCGGCTGGGATGTCGTCGCGGCCGCACGTACGCCTCCGGGCCGGCGTGCGGCAATGGCGATGACAAATGCCGCAAAGAACCAGTACCGGATCATCACGACCATGAAGGTGTTGTATGTCACGGCCAAGTGCTGCGAGATGCCGTCCTGCACGGCGAACACGAATGTCGTTGCAATCATCACAAGGATGCCGTTCCGGTTTGACGGTGATGTCATGAGCGGGCGACCGTCATATGGCGCTTGCGTCCGAAGCCGGGCACGCGCTCAACCGCGAAGCCTGCATCGGCAAGGCCCGCGCGCACGGCCTTGGCGGCGCTATAGGTCGCTGCAGTGCCTTCGGGCCGGGTACGGCGCGCAACCTGGTGCAGGAGGTCTGGCGTCCAAATCTCCGGATTCCTTGCAGGGGCGAATCCGTCGAGAAACCATGCGTCCGCGGCGCCGTCCCAGCTTGCCAGGGTTTCGCGGGCATCTCCCAGGACGATCTTCAAGTGCAGTCCGTCGGCCACGAACTCCCGCGCAGGCGAGTCCATGGCGGCCACGAGCTGCGTGGCCAGACCGGAGATCTCCGGAAAGGCGGACAGGGCCCTCGACATGTCAGCGGGAGCCATCGGAAAGAGTTCGAATGACGTGAAGCGCAGCGACCCGGGAACACCGGATTCGCGCCACATGGCCCACGCCGCCAACGCGTTGAGGCCGGTTCCGAAGCCGAGTTCGGCGACATGGAAGCCTGGCACGAATCGATCGGGCAGTCCGTTGCCCGCGAGAAAGACATGCCTTGCTTCGGCGAGACCGTCCTCCAGCGAATAGTACGGATCGCCGTAGCGCGACGCGACGGGCACGGCGCCCTTCCATTCCAGGTCGGGATGCTGGTCGTCCGGCAAGCCATTCCCTACAATTGCTCCGTTCCGCGGTGACAGTGACAACGGGGGAATGCCTTGGCAATGGTCGACGTGACGGTGCGGGGAGCGGGCATCTTCGGGCTCTCCATCGCCTGGAAGGCCCTGCTGCATGGCGCACGGGTCCGGGTCATCGACCGGAACGGTCCCGGCTCGGGCGCGTCGGGCGGCGTTGTCGGCGCGCTCCAGCCGCACGTGCCCGATCGCTGGAATGCACTGAAGCAGTATCAGCTCGAGAGTCTGATCGAGGCCCGGGAATTCTGGGAAGGGGTCGATGCGACTTCGGGCGTCCTTTCCGGTTTCGCCCGCGTGGGCCGCGTGCAGCCGCTCACGAGCGAACGCGACATCTCGCTTGCCCGCGAGCGCGCCGACGCCGCACGGGCAAACTGGGGCGAATGCGCATTGTGGGAAATCACCGATGCTCGGGAGGCAGGCAACTGGATCCCGCCCTCCCCCACCGGGCTGTTCGTTCACGACACGTTGTCGGCAATCGTTCACCCGCGCGACGCAATTCGGAGCCTTGCGAAGGCAATTCGGGCGCACGGAGGGAAAATCGTCGCCGACGGACCCGATCAGGGGCAGGTAATTTGGGCGACTGGCTGGAAAGGCCTGCAGGAACTCGGCGCCGCGCTTGGCCGACCGGTCGGCGGTGGCGTGAAGGGGCAGGCCGCACTCGTTCGCCATGATGCAGGCGGCCAGCCGCAGGTATTTGCGGGCGGCCTTCACATTGTGCCTCATCTTGATGGCACGCTGGCGATCGGCTCGACCTCGGAGCGCGACTTTGCGGCATCGACTACGACCGACGAACTCCTTGAAGACATCATTCGTCGTGCAGGAAAGGTCATGCCCTCCCTGACCGGAGCCACGGTCATTGAACGCTGGGCGGGGGTTCGGCCACGTTGCGTCAGCAGGGCGCCATTGCTCGGGCCCTGGCCCGGCCGCACGGGCCATCATGTCGCCAACGGGGGATTCAAGATCGGCTTTGGCGTCGCGCCGAAGGTCGCGGGAACCATTCTGGATCTGGCGCTGGAAGGCGTGGATTCGATCCCGCCGGAATTCCATACCGAACGCCTGACAGAACCAAGATTACGCCCTCGCGCCTGATCGCGCCGTGAATCCACATTGGGCCGGCAAGGAACAAGCGTGGTGGCCGCGCAAATGCTACCTGCCTTGGCAACCCATGCCTCAGCTACAGCACGAACCCTGATCAGCGAGAGCACGCCACGCTGCCGATCTTTCTGCATTTGCCGCAGATGGGGCTTTCCCGGCAGCTCTCGCTCGCGCCGGGTGACGAGCGGGCACAGGCGCCAATGCCAGGCTTGGTCATTACATGTTGGGCAGATGGGTGACTGCCAGGCCTGTGTCGCGCCTCTCCCCTGAACGGGCTGCTGGCAGGATCGAACTGACCCTTCGCGCCGATCTTGTCCGCGTGGCGGGAATGGATCGTTTCCGTAACAGTTCCACTCGCGGACCCTTCCATCACTGCCATGGATAAGGACTTCGCTCCTCTGGCTGCCTGCAATTTCGACGGTCTGGTCGATTGCCTCGGCCAGGATCCTGCAGTGCGCTGCGTTCCGGCTGTTCTCGGCGCCAGCGACCGCCCAACCGCAGCCATGCAGAGCCACGCCCTGGACCTGGCTTGCCATGGCTATCGCCTCCTTTTGGTGGCTTGGGCGAGACGCCCTCGCCATGCTGCATGCGCAGCTTCGGCCCTGCCCGCCACCGCCCGTGCGGCCAAGGTGTTGCCGGGACATGTGCCGATCGATTGAGGTTGCAGAACGACCGATTGCGAGTTCTGCCGGACTCAAGAATTGCAGTCATCCTCGGTCACCCGAGTCTCACTCCGATGGGCGCCACCAATTTACCTTGATTGAGACACCCGCTAAGGAGCAGCGCAAGCACAGACCGTCGTAACAGCATTTTGCGAATGGACCATGTCGGATCCGCTGGACTTTCGGAAGGATTGCGTTTTTTGCAATCGATCATCGTTGCGTGGTGAGATCCTGTTCGAGAACCAAAGTTGCTACCATGTTTCGTCGATGGATCCGATTCTTGTGGACGCTGGCATGGTCGTGCCAAAACGGCATGTCGCCAGCCTGTTTGCACTTAGTGAACGTGAGTGGTCGGATGTGCGGACACTACTGCTGGAGGCGAAGGCCGTCCTTGAGAAAAGGAAGCCTTCCGGATTCAACGTTGGCTGGAACGACGGTGTCGACGCAGGCCAGTCAGTGGATCACGCGCATCTCCACATCATTGCGCGCTTTCCTGATGAACCGCTTCGGGGAAAGGGAATACGACATTTTTTCAAGCAGCCCAGCAACCGACGCGGAATTCGGTCTCCCTCCGGGCGTCGAGAATCCGCATCTGGATGAGGGTGGCGGGTACGAAAGCCATGCGCCAGGCAGACCCGGTTGAAAGGAGCTGTCCGGACGACACCGAGGCCCGGAAACGACTCGCCGGACCGGCCTTCGGCGATGACGAGCGCAGCCACAAGCAATCGAGAGATCAATGTTGAGGATGTTTCAAGTGGACGCGTTCACGGATCGCGTGTTCGCAGGCAACCCGGCCGCCGTCCTGATCCTCGACGCGTGGCTGGACGACGCTGTCATGCAGTCGATTGCACAGGAGAACAATCTCTCCGAAACGGCGTTCGCAGTGCCAAGTGTTGCATCCGCATGGGGCTTGAGGTGGTTCACGCCCGCGCATGAGGCTGATTTCTGCGGCCACGCAACCCTGGCAACCGCACATGTCCTGACTGCCGAGTACGGGGTGAGCGGGACGATGACCTTCCACACGCGGATGGGCGATCTGCGGGCCGCAAAGGACGGCGAAGCCTACTGCATCGATATTCCGGCCTTGCCGCCGGAACCGCTGAACGCCATGCCGAAGGAGCTGGACGGAGCATTTGCGGCGCCTCCGACTGATGTCTTCCGCAACTTCGAGAACGTCTTTGCAAATCTCGGCAGCGAGGCAGCCGTCCGTCGATTCAAGCCTGACCTGATGCGGATCAGCCGACTGGGCAAGACAGGGCTTGTCGTGACCGGCGTCGGAGACGGCACCTCCGGCGCTGCATTCGTGTCACGGTACTTCGCGCCCGGGGCCGGCATCTCCGAGGATCCCGTGACGGGATCGACACACGCAACGCTCGCTCCCTACTGGTCGATCATCTTGGGCACCTCACGTGGCCGAGCCTTTCAGGCGTCGCCTCGTGGCGGCTGGCTGGACTACGAACTGGTCAAGGACCGAGTCTTCCTGCGTGGCGCCGCCAGGACGTTCATGGAAGCAACGATTTTCCCGCCCGACTGATGCCCTGATGGGCTCACACAAGCGCCGTCCCTGCTCACCAGCCCAATTCTGTCGAGATCTGGAGCCGACCGGCCAAGCTCCAATCCCGCTCCCCGACAGCATGCCGGGCCCGTCGCCCGGCCAAGTCCAAAGCAGAGGCCGCTCCTGATCCAAGGAGCTTCGACACGTCCGCCTGAGGCGAGAGCATGCACACACACCGACGGTGCGTGCCGAGGTTCGACACGCTGTTGCTCCTTGGCAAAACAATCGAGCGATGATGCCTGCGACGCCCTTGCAACGCAAATGATCCCGATAGTGCAAAAGGCGCTGGAGCAATGGACGCGCTGTGGCACTGACCAATGCACGGCAGCATCATGCATAGTCCCCCCACTTTCCGCTTCCACCGAGACCGGAATTCCCGGATAACCTGATCATGGAATTCGACCGCTCAATAAAGATCGCCCCGTCAATCCTTGCGGCTGACTTTGCCGATTTCGGACGCGAGATCGAAGCGGTCGAGGCGACGGGCGCCGACTGGATTCACGTGGACGTGATGGACGGACATTTCGTGCCGAACATCACCTTCGGTCCGCAGGTGGTGAAGGCAATCCGCAAGCATGTCCGGACTGTCATGGACGTGCACCTGATGATTGCGCCGGTCGACCCCTATATCGACGCGTTCGCGCAAGCAGGTGCGGACATATTGACGGCGCATCTCGAGGCCGGGCCGCACACGCACCGCACGCTTCAGGCGGTCCGGGGTGCCGGAATGAAATCAGGCCTGGCGCTCAACCCCGGAACGCCCGTGGCGGCGGCGGCGCCGTTGCTTGACCTCTGCGACCTGGTTTGCGTGATGACCGTCAATCCCGGCTTCGGCGGCCAGGCATTCATCGAAACCCAAGTGGGCCAGATCAGGGAGCTTCGCGCCATGATCGGCGACCGCAACATCCATGTCGAAGTCGACGGAGGGGTCGACCTGCGCACCGCAGGCCTCGTCGCCGGCGCGGGAGCGGACGTGCTTGTGGCCGGCTCTGCCGTTTTCAAGGGCGGAACGGCTGCGGAGCCGAAAGCATACGGCGAAAACATCCGCGCTCTTCGTGACGCCGCAAACAATGCACAAGGAGACTGATCCATGGCGGCAGCATCACCACCAGTTTGCGACTTTGGATGGAAGGCGCCGGCCTTCTCGCTGCCAGCCACCGACGGCCGGGTTCTGGCCCTTTCCGACATTGCGGGGCCGCAGGGTACGCTCGTCATGTTCATCTGCAACCATTGCCCCTACGTTCTTGCGGTGCTTGACCGCATGATCAGGGACGCACGCGACCTGCGGTCGCTTGGCGTCGGCGTGGCGGCGATTTGCTCGAATGACGCGATCACGTATCCGGCAGACGGTTTCGACAACATGAAGCGGCTGGCCGAGGAACGCGGGTTCCCGTTTCCCTACCTGCACGACGAGGACCAGACGGTCGCGCACGCCTACGGCGCCGTCTGCACCCCTGACTTTTTCGGCTTCAATGCCGATCTCGATCTGCAGTACAGGGGAAGGCTAGACGCCTCCGGAAGCCGTCCTGGGCCGCGGGATCTCCGACGCGACCTGTACGAAGCGATGCGGGAAGTGGCCTCGAGCGGCAAGGGGCCGCGAGACCAGATACGATCGACCGGGTGTTCCATCAAGTGGAAGGCCGCATAGGCCAGTTCTGACAATTCGCAGCCAGGCAATCCTGCGTGGCCCGGAACCAGTGACGCGCAGGCGCCAGGCAGCATGCACGGCACATGCGCCTGCGGCTCAGGCCACCAGCGATTCCGCCACTTTCAGGTCAACCGACACAAGCTGGCTTACGCCCTGCTCGCCCATGGTCACGCCAAAGAGCCGGTCCATCCTGGACATTGTCA
>VYCX01000005.1:3839-11021 GCA_009843725.1 Boseongicola sp. SB0675_bin_26 | reverse complement strand
TCGAAAGCGGAACGTTACGGAAGCAAAAGGTGAACCATGCAAGAATCGCACCCGCCATGGCGCAGCGGCTTGACGCCGTGGGCGAAGAGACCTTCCTGACGCTTCGCGAAAATCAGGATGACATGCAGACCCGCCGTCTTCGTGTCTCCGTTGCGCGCGAAGACGGCGGGGCCGTTCTGGAGTTCGTCGTAGCCTCCGGAGAGGAGATAAACCTTGAGGATCGCATTTCCCGACTCGGCGAGCACGTCACCGGCGCATCGCTAGACCGCGAGGCTTCGCTTCGGCTGCTGCGGCATCTCGCGTCGTCAGTCCATCATCAGCAGTATCACGACACCGAAGTCGTTACCGTCAAGGTCAAGGCACCTGAGCCGCATTGACAGGCCTTTCGGATTGCTGCTTGTCGGGAACCCATATGCTGACGAGCAAGTTGCCGCGGATTTCCTGGTGATGGGCACGCGACGCACGAAGTCGGCAAGGTCCACCGCTTGATCTGCCGAATCTTGCTTCCGTGACGCTGAAAGCGCTCAAGGCGCGTCCAATCGGCACCGCGGCCGATGCCGCGCTCAAGGCACGGCGATCACCCGCCTCACGCAACCTGCCCCACCAACTCCCGACCAATGAGCATCCGCCGGATCTCGCTCGTTCCCGCTCCAATCTCCATCAGCTTCGCGTCGCGAAAGAGCCGTGATACGGGATGGTCGTTCATGAAGCCCGCACCACCCATAGCCTGCACGGCCTGGTGCGCCTGCCGCATCGCGGCCTCGCTCGCGAACAGGCAACATGCGGCGGCATCCTGCCGCGTCACGTCGCCCCGGTCACAGGCCTTCGCCACTTCGTAGACATATGCGCGCGACGAGTTCATCGCCGCATACATGTCCGCGATCTTGCCCTGCATGAGCTGAAACGACCCGATCGGCTGCCCGAACTGCTTGCGTTCGACCATGTACGGCATGATCTCGTCAAGGCAGGCCGCGATGATACCGGGGCCGATGCCGGCCAGCACCACGCGCTCGTAGTCCAGGCCGGACATCAGCACGCGGGCGCCCTGCCCCTCTTCTCCCAACACGTTCTCAAACGGCACTTCCACGTCATCGAAGATCAGTTCCGCCGTGTTCGAGCCCCGCATGCCCAGCTTGTCGAAATGGGCGCTCGTCGAGAATCCTGTCATTTCGCGTTCGACGAGGAATGCCGTTATGCCTTTCGATCCTGCATCGGGGTCGGTCTTTGCATAGACAACCAGCGTGTCAGCGTCCGGCCCGTTGGTAATCCAGTACTTGGTCCCGCTGAGCCTGAAGTGATCATTTCTCTTCTCGGCACGCAGGCTCATTGAAACGACATCCGAACCGGCGCCTGCCTCGCTCATCGCGAGCGCGCCTACATGCTCTCCCGTGACCAGCCGGGGCAGGAACCTGGCCTTCTGCTGTTCGTTTCCGTTCAGCCTGATCTGATTGACACAGAGATTCGAATGCGCCCCATAGGATAGCGAGACGCTTGCAGATGCCCGCGCAATCTCCTCGACGGCAATCGTGTGAGCCAGATATCCCAGGCCGGCGCCACCATATTCCTCCTCAACGGTGACGCCGAGGATTCCCAGTTCGCCCATTTCCCGCCATAGCTCCGATGGAAAGGCGTTCGAGCGGTCGATCTCGACCGCCATGGGCCGAACCCGCTCCTGCGCCCAGCGGCGCACGACATCGCGAAGCGCGTCCATGTCCTCGCCGAGATCGAAACGCATGGAAGCGTTGAACATCTGGGGCTCCCGCATATGAACGAACGTTCATTTACCTAACTGCACGTGTTCCGTGCGTCAAGCATGGCAGGCATCGCGCTCATCAATGACGGGGCTGCCAAGTTCGACGTTTGACCGAAGCGGGCAGGAATTCAGCGCCGCTTGCCGGAGACTTCCTCGCGGATGATCCTGGCAATGACTTCGCAATCCTCCTTCGAGAACGTCAGAGGCAGGCGCATGTCCAAGAGCCCTGCCGTCACCTGATCGGTTTGAGGCAAGGCCGGGGAATCCGCATAGGCCCAATGGCGGTAGGTGGACGTGAACCCATGTGCCCGCGCGGCGCCAAACCACTTCAATTCAACGCCGCGGCGCGCGCATCTGTCCAGCAAGGCCTCAATCTCGTTCGCTTCATGATCCGGCAACCGAAACTGGAATGACGAGCCGACTCGTACCAGGTCCGGGTGCCGATCGATCAGGCTCAGGCGAGGCAGGTCGCGCAGACCATCTTCCATCGCGTCATGCAGGTCGGCCCAGCGCTTCACGCGCGCAGGAAGGGCCGCGAGCTGCGGACGCAGGATGGCCGCCCGCAGGTTGTCCATGCGCCCCGAGAGGTTCGGCGTAAAGTCCCGTATCGCCTCAAACACATCCGCGTCCGGGCCGGCGCCGTGACGCTCGTAAAGCATGTAGCTCCCGGACAGGAGCGTGGCGCGCGCCGCCACTTCCGGGTCATCCGTTGCCAGAAGACCGCCTTCGCCGGAATTGATGTGCTTGTAGGTTTGGGTGCTGTAGCACGCGGCTGCGCCGTGCCGTCCTGAGGCCACCCCCCGCCAGGAACCGCCCATCGTGTGCGCGCAATCCTCGATCACCACGATGCCCAGGTCCCGCGCGATGCGCATGACCCTGTCCATGTCGGGCTCATGGCCTCGCATGTGACTCAACATCAGAACCCGTGCCCCGGACACTTCCGCCATTTCCTCAAGGTGAGCAAAATCGATCGTCAGGGACTCCGTCGTCTCCACGAAGACAACGCGCGCGCCCACGCCAGCAATCGCGCCCGGCACCGGCGCCAGCGTGAAGGCGTTGCTGAGAACGGCGTCGCCCGGTCGTACATCGTATGCCCGCAGCGCCGCCGCAAGTGCCTGACCTCCCGAGGCCATTGCCAGCACGTAGCGTGCTCCAGTGAACGCAGCAAATTCGCGTTCCAGAAGCGAAGCCTCTCCAACCTCGTCCTCCGCCAGATTGTATCGATGCAGCCTGCCGTGATTCAGGACCGCGGTCGCGGCATCTACCGCCGCCTCCGGGATCGGCTCCTGTTGCGTGAAACTGCCCTCAAATCGATGCACCATGTCGACTACCCGATCAGTTTGGCCACGATCCTGCCAAGCGCTCCGAAGTCCGGCAAGAGCGCATCCGGCTCCAAGCGGGCCACACGTTCGCCCTCGGGACCGAAGGAAACGAGCGCAACCGGAACGCTGGCCGCCCGAGCGGTCCTGACATCGGTTTCCGTGTCTCCAACCAGCATGGAATGCGCGGGATCGCCGGACGCCCGGGTCACGGCTTCGAGAAGAGCCTTCGGGTCGGGCTTTCGCACTGGCAACGTATCGGCACCGACCAGCGACGCAAACCGGTCTCGCACGCCGAGCCGGCAGAGCAGGAGGTCTGCAAGCGCTTCGGGCTTGTTCGTGCAGATGCCAATCCCGTATCCCGCGTCAATCAACGCATCGACCGCAGCCACCGCGTCCGGGAACAGGACGGTCCTGACATCGATGACTTCGCGATATCGGTCCAGGAACTCCGGAAAGGTCTGCTCTACCGCCTCCTCGTCAACCTGGCCGGATCGGGCAAATCCCAGCCTCAGCATCGCCCGCCCGCCGCGCAGGGCCGTCAGCCGGTCCTTGGTCTCGTCAAGCTGGTCGCCAAGACCTCGTGTCCGGAAGCAGGCATTTGCCGCCTCGATCAAGTCGCCGCTTGTATCTGCCAGCGTTCCATCAAGATCAAAAATCACGCACTTCATACGCCTGTCCTTCGGCAAGTCCCCGCCCACGATGTAACTTGCGGCAACACAAGTTGATGCCGGCAGCCTTTCGGGCCTTCGCGCTCGCGGCTAAAAGGTCGCAGCCAAAAAGGAAAGGGCAGATGCCAACCCACCTGATCGTTCTGGCTGCAGGAGCAGGAACGCGGATGCTGTCCGACCGCCCAAAGGCGCTGCACGAAATTGGAGGCACCCCAATCCTTGCACACGTGCTCGCGTCCGCGAAGGCGCTTGATGGCGAACGAGTCCTCGTCGTCGGCAAAGATGGTGACGCGGTCGGCAGGGAGGCACTGAAATCCGACGGCAAGATCAGGATCGCCAAGCAATCCGAGCAACGCGGGACGGCGCATGCCGTCATGGTGGCGGCGCCCGAGCTCGACGGCAAGGGTGGAGACACCTTGGTGCTGCTCGGTGACACCCCATTCATCAGCCCCGAAACGATCTCTGCCATGGGCAAGGCCAGGGCCGACGGCGGGGAGATAGTGTTTCTCGGTTTCGAAGCGTCGGATCCCGGGCGCTACGGCCGCATCGTGTCAGACGGTGCAACGTTGCTGAGAATCGTCGAATGGAAAGACGCCGACGATGCAACGCGTGCAATGACGCTTTGCAACGCGGGACTGGTACTGGCCGAAACCGGCACGCTCCTTCGCCTCGCCGCTGCTGCTGGACGGGAAAATGCGGCTGGCGAGCATTACCTGACCGACATTGCCGCGCTGGGCCGTGCTGAAGGGCTTGACGTCAGGGTCGTGACCTGTGCCGAGGAGGAAGCGCTCGGCATAAACACCTGCTCGGATCTTGCGCGTGCCGAATCGGTGTTTCAGGCACGGGCGCGAAACGCCGCCGTCGAGAACGGCGTTACGCTTCACTCACCCGATACGGTGCACTTTGCCTTCGACACCCGCATCGACCGCAATGTCGTGGTGGAGCCGCATGTCGTGTTCGGCCCGGGAGTCGTGATCGAGTCCGGTGCCCGCATTCGGGCATTCAGCCACCTGGAAGGCTGTCACGTCGGCCGCAATGCCGTTGTCGGGCCTCATGCACGTCTCCGACCGGGCACGGAACTTCAGGCTGACGCCCGCATCGGCAACTTCGTCGAAGTCAAGAATGCCGAAATCGGGGAAGGCGCACAGGTCAAGCACTTGTCCTATGTCGGTGACGCGTCGATAGGCCGGGCCGCGAATGTCGGCGCGGGAACCATCACGTGCAACTATGACGGCGTCTCCAAGCACAGGACCGAAATCGGAGAAAAGGCCTTCATCGGATCCAGCACCATGCTGGTCGCGCCAGTCACGATCGGAGACGAGGCGATGACGGCATCGGGTTCCGTCATAACCCGCAACGTCCCCGACGGGGACCTCGCGGTCGCCAGGGGCCGGCAGAAGAACAAGCCGGGACTTGCTCGCAAACTGTTGGCGATGCTGCGCGCGGCCAATGACGCGGGCAAGGCGGAATGAGGCAATGTGCGGCATCGTAGGCATCCTGGGCAACCATGAGGCGGCGCCAACCTTGGTTGAGGCGCTGAAGCGCCTCGAATACCGGGGATATGACAGCGCCGGAATTGCAACAGTGAACGACGGCGCGCTGGACCGTCGGCGTGCGGTTGGCAAGCTCGTCAATCTTTCGGACATGCTGATTCACGACCCCCTGCCGGGCAAGGCCGGAATCGGGCACACCCGCTGGGCCACGCATGGCGCGCCCTCGGTGACGAATGCCCACCCGCACCGGTCTGGGCGCGTCGCGGTCGTACATAACGGCATCATCGAGAACTTCCGGGAACTGCGCGAGGAACTCGCCGCCAGCGGCTATGCGACCGAGACCGAGACCGACACCGAAACGGTGTCGCTCATGGCGCAGTTTCATATTGACCAGGGTCTCGCGCCTCGTGACGCGGCCACAAAGACGATTGCATGCCTAGAAGGCGCGTTCGCGCTGGCGTTTCTGTTTGACGGCGAGGACGACCTGATAGTCGCGGCGCGCAGGGGATCGCCGCTCGCGCTCGGATTTGGCGACGGTGAAGTGTATCTCGGTTCCGATGCCGTTGCGCTAAGCCCGCTGACAGACCGGATCAGCTACCTTGAGGAGGGCGATTGCGCGGTTCTTACGCGTGCTGGCGTCGAAGTTCGCGACGCAAACGGGCGACGTGCAAACCGTGAAGTTCGCACGATCCGGATCGACCCGCGACAGATCGACAAGGACGGCTACCAGCACTTCATGGCCAAGGAAATCGCGGAACAGCCGGGCGTTCTGGCGGATGCGACTCAGCACTACATCAGGAACGGCGCGTTGTTCCTGCCCGATGCGTGCCCAGACTTTGCGGAGGTTGACCGAATCGTGATGGTTGCCTGCGGCACCGCGTTCTATGGCTGCCAGACGGCAAAGTACTGGATCGAGTCGCTCGCGGGAATCGCTGTCGACGTGGACGTGGCGTCGGAGTTCCGCTACCGCGACACCCCTGTCGGCCAGGGCACCCTGGCGATTTTCGTCAGCCAGTCCGGCGAGACGGCCGACACGCTCGCCGCGCTTCGGCACGTGAAGGGGCGTGCCCGGATCCTGTCCGTCGTCAACGTTCAGGAGAGCTCGATTGCGCGCGAGTCCGACGTCGTCTTGCCCATCCATGCAGGGCCGGAGATCAGTGTTGCCTCCACCAAGGCATTCACGTGCCAGCTCTTTGCGCTCCTGGTTCTTGCGCTCCGGGCGGGAAGTGACCGCAGGCAACTGGACGCCGACGCGCTCGCAGACCACTTGCGCGCACTTCAGTCCCTGCCCGGACTTGTCGCGCAGGCTCTGGGCAATTCAAGCCAGATCGAGGATACGGCCCGTGCCTTGACCAAGTTCCGAGACATCCTGTTCCTTGGGCGCGGCGCAATGTACCCGCTTGCCATGGAAGGAGCGTTGAAGCTGAAGGAAGTCAGCTACATCCATGCTGAGGGCCATTCATCCGGCGAACTGAAGCACGGTCCCATCGCGCTCATCGACAAGACCGTTCCGGTGATCGTCATGGCTCCGCGAACGGTGCTCTTCGACAAGACCGTTTCGAACATGCAGGAAGTGCTGGCCCGGGGCGGAAGGATCATCCTGATCACCGACAGAAAAGGCCTGCGGACGGCGGGCGACGGCTTGTGGCGCGTCATCGAAATGCCGGAATTGCCGGAGCTGGTGGCGCCCATCCTCTATGCCATTCCGGCGCAGCTTCTTGCGTATCACGCTGCAGTCGCGAAGGGGACCGACGTGGACCAGCCCCGCAACCTGGCGAAATCCGTAACCGTCGAGTAGCCGCAACAGCATCCGCATTCACGGAAGCTCATAGACCTCAAGAGTAGGCAGACCTGCAAGCGGCGCTTCCAGAAGCCGCATTGCAGCAAGCGAAACGCGACTCGAACCGCCGGTCGACGGCATCAACGTGACCTCGACGCTCTTGCCG
>VYCX01000005.1:0-3829 GCA_009843725.1 Boseongicola sp. SB0675_bin_26 | reverse complement strand
TTCCGCCGTGGCCAGCGGAGTCTCAACCCAGAATCCCGGCGCCGTTGCATCGCCAAGCGACGCGACGGTTTCGCCGAGAAGCCGCCCGGCCGCGCCGAGCGCAACCGCCGCATCGCGCTCAGCGGCCGTCGTGGCGTCAAGTTCCTCCACGGTCTTTGCCGCGGATGGCGCAAGTGGCGATGTCACGAGTTGCGGCTTCCGGATCTCTGCCCGTTCGAACTGTGCGCAACTTGAAAGCAAAAGGGCCGCTGCCACGGCCAGAGACCCGAATCGAATGCCTGAATTCACCGTGCAGCCTCCATCGCTCGCCCCGCTCCGGGGTGCTCAGGCGCCTGCTTGCCCGTGTCGGCAAGTCCCGTCCTGCGGCCGGACGAACGGCTGCCGACGAAATCGCGGGTCGAAGCGAAAGCGCCACGGTTGGTGCCGGCGCCAACGACGGATTCGGCGATGCTGGCTGCAAGTCGCTCGGCGACGGACCTGCCTCCCATGGAAGTTGTGCTTGCGAGAATCACGGCGTTGCACCCTCTGGAGTTTCGTTGACCGGCACATCGTTGCGTCTGGTGACTCTATATTGTGAGAAACAGGGCGGCACAACAGCGCGCGAATCGATCCGCCCGAAAAGGCGCTCTGGCGAAGGACCCCGGCGCAGGTCTCGAAGTACAGCCCCGATTGTCCGCGACCCTGCACCGAGCACGCCGCCATGCCCGACATGCGCACCTTCGAAGGCCCAGTGCTCGGGCCTCACGTGTCTGCCTCGTTCTGGCCGGAGATCCCGGCCCGCATACGCTGGCGTGCGGCGCAATCATCATCTTGACGCTGTGCGTCCATTCAGCTTGGCGTTTGGCACGCTCCGGCCGTCGGTCCCTGAGCGCCAGGCGATGGCGATAACGCCTTCGGTCAGCAGGCTCACTTGCGCGCTCACTTGGGTGGGTGCACGCTTCTTGCATTGGTCACATGAATTGTCAGGCCCTTATGCGCCAAATAGTTCGGCTGCCAGGAAGATCGAAGGCCCAAGTGTGGAAAGTGACTATATTCCAAAGGTGTAGAAACCAACGCTAAAATGGCATTGACTTGGAATGGCCGGATCCGACTTTCCGGTTGTCAAGTTGCGACGACTGCGCAATCGTTGACAGGAGTGACGGGAAATTCCGCCAAAGGAGGAGCCAAACATGAAATCCCATTCGCCACAGTTTCGTCCCGACCGTCGCGGCCTCTTGGGCGGTGCCGCAGCATTGGCCGGGCTGAGCTTCCTGCCGCGGGGCACGATGGCTGCCGAAGAAAGGAAGCTGAACTTCTACAACTGGGACACCTATATCGGCGAGACCACGCTGGAAGACTTCAACGCCGCCACCGGCATCGAGGTCAAGATGGACCTCTTTGCCGACAACGACGAGTTGTTCGCCAAGCTGCGGGAAGGCAACCCGGGCTACGACCTGATCGTCCCGACCAATGACTATGTCGAGCGCATGCTGGTCGCCGGCATGCTGCTGCCGCTGGATCACGACAAGATCCCGAACATGTCGAATCTCGGCGCCAATTTCCGCGATGCCAGCTATGATCCGGGCCTCAGACACTCGATCCCTTACATGTGGGGGACGATCGGGGTCGGCTACAACGCGAAACGGACCGGGGACATCACCAAGTCCTGGAAGCATCTCTACGATTCCGATCAGTTCGCGGGCAGGATTTCGCTTCTGGGCGACGGACCGAACGTGCTCGGTCACGCCATGAAGTACCTGGGCAACTCGCTGAATTCGACTGACCTGGCGGACATCAAGGCGGCGGAGGAACTGCTGATCGCGCAGAAAGAGAACATCAAGGTCTTTGCCGACGACAACGGTCAGGACCTGCTGGTCTCGGGCGAAGTCGTGATTGCCCAGGAATGGAACGGCGACATCCTGCAGGTCATGGCAGAAGACGACGACCTTTCGTTCTACGTTCCCGACGAGGGCGGCCTGATATGGCAGGACTGCCTTTGCATGCCCAAAGGTGCGCCACACCCAGAGAATGCGCACGCATTCATCAACTTCATCCTTGATGCCGACGCCGGCGCTGCCATCGCCGACTATATCCAGTACGCGACGCCGAACGAGGCAGCCCGGGCGAAGCTCGGACCAGAGTACAACGAGAACCCGGCGATCTTTCCGCCGGACGAAACCGTCGCCAAGTGCGAGTTTCAACTCTACCTGGGCGAAGAGCATGTGAAGAACATCAACGACGCCTGGACCCGGGTCCAAGCCGCCTGACCATCGACAGGGCGGGCTGGCCCGCCCTGACCCGTTCCCGGCATGGAGAGTTTCCGCAAGAATCAGAAGGTCTTCTGGATCCTCGCGGGCCCAGGCTCGTTCTGGCTCTTGTTCTTCTTCCTGGTGCCGCTCGGAATCGTGTGGATTCTCTCGTTCGGCGAAAAGGCGGTCATCGACGGCAAGGTCTCGATCACCGAAACCGAAATCACCTGGACCCTGACCAACTACGTCCGGGCCTTGGCCGACCCGGTCTATCTGGTGATCATCTGGAAGTCGGTCTGGATCTCGGCGCTGGCGACGGCATTGTGCCTGATCGTTGCCTATCCGGTCGCCTTTGTCATTTCCTTCGCTGCCCCGCGCTGGCAGCCGTGGCTGCTGCTGGCAGTGATCCTGCCGTTCTGGATCAATCTTCTCATTCGCACCTATGCCCTGATCGCGGTGTTCCGGACCCGGGGATACGTCAATTTCGCGCTGGAATGGTTCTACGACACGTTCTGGCTTGACAGGCTGTTCGGACCGTTCGAACCGCTGGAACTGCTCTACAACGACTTCGCCGTCGTCGCCGGCCTGGTCTACGTGTTCATGCCCTTCATGGTGCTGCCGCTCTACGCGTCCATCGAACGCCTGGATCGATCGATGCTTGAGGCGTCCCTCGACCTTGGCGCCTCGCAGGTGGCCACCTTCCTGCGCGTGACAGTCCCGCTGACCATGCCCGGCATCATCTCCGGCCTGATTCTCGTGTTCATCCCTTGCCTTGGTTCGTTCCTGACCGCCGACCTGCTGGGGGGCACCAATGCCACGATGATCGGCAATGTCATCGAACGGCAGTTCAAGGCGGCCAACGACTGGCCGTTTGGCGCCGCTCTCAGCTTCCTGCTGATGTATGTCACGTTCGGTGTACTGGCGCTGCGTGCCCTGCTCAGCCGTGATGCGGGGATGCCGGCATGAGGATGTTGCGCCGCCGGGTCGATCCGCTGGACTATGCCGGGCGAATCTGGATGAGAACTGTTTTCGCCATGGTGTTCATCCTGCTCTATGCCCCGGTGATCCTGATGATGGCATTCAGTTTCAACGACTCCAGGCGCAACATCGTCTGGAGGGGATTCACCACCAAGTACTACGAGAAGGCGTGGAACAATGACGGATTGATCGAGGCCTTCATCAATTCGTTGACCATTGCAGCCATCAACACCGTCGTCGCCACCGCCCTCGGCGCGATGGTGGCATTGCAGTTGTGGAGATTCCGGTTTCCGTTCAAGAGCGCCTACGAGGGGTTCATGGCGCTGCCCATCGTGATTCCCGAAATCTGCATGGGGGTGGCCATGCTTGCCTTCTTCTCACGCATCGGCTGGCCGACGGGAATGCCGTGGCCACTGAACCTTTCGGCGATCACCATTGCCCATGTCGCTTTCAGCTTTCCCTTCGTGGCTATCGTCATCCGGGCCCGCATGGCCGGCTTCAATCGTGAGCTCGAGGAAGCGTCGCGCGATCTCGGGGCCACCGAATGGCAGACGTTCCGGCACGTGATTCTCCCCTACATGCGACCCGGCCCGGGCTCTTATACACCGCTGACGCTGCCGGCG
>VYCX01000126.1 GCA_009843725.1 Boseongicola sp. SB0675_bin_26 | reverse complement strand
CAACCCGAATTCGGCTTGTCACATGGGACGCAGCGCTTGGGTATTCAGGCTAGGCCGTAAGTGCCTCGGACACCGCGCGGACGGCGGCAACCCATCCCGAGGCTCTCGCCTCGCGAAAAAGTCTTATGCTGGGGTAGAGCGGGGTGCGGTCGCTTGTGTCTCCCCAGCGCCAACCGCCTGTTGGATCGAGCATGATCCAAGCATCCTTGCCCAGAGCGCCGGCGAGATGTGCTATGTCGCCGTCGGTAGCAACAACCCGATCACATAAGTCTACGACTGCTGCGGCGTGTTCGAAAAAGCGCTCGGTCGGGACTTCGTCCTCAATCATCCGTAGTCGGTCAGCAGCATCGCTCTTTGCAATGTCGGCGGCGGTCCTGCCGGTTGCCAGACAGACGAATTCGACATCTGCAAGTTCGGTGATGGACCTTAGCAGGTCGAGGGGAAACTCCGGTCGAATCCCTCCTCCGTCGGAAACGGCAATGGCAATCCGACGTTTCGATGTCGAACCCAACCGATGATGCCAGTCTTTGACAAGGGTAGGGTCGGCGGTCAGGTAGGGTCCGGACAGCGGCCAGAATGGGGCCAGTTGTCCGGTAAACAGGGGCAGTGACATGATCCTTGTGACGTAGTCAAACGATTCTAGGAGCGAGGATTCCGAGACGATCTTGACCCCTAGCCGATTGGTCTGCAGCAGGGCAACGAACGGATCAGGAACCGCAAGAGCCACCTCGCGCCCGAGGCGGATGGGGCTCTCGAGATGGCGCAGGAACTGGATGACGTCGCCAATGCTGCCTTCGGACGTCACGAGAAGTGATTTGCCATCAAGAATCTCGCCATTCCAAAGCCGCTGCGTCGCAAGTCGGTGGCCGAGCGCAGGTGTAAGTTGGCGCCCTTCAAAGTTCATCCACCCCTGAGCGTAGGCGCCCCGCCTTAGTTGCAAGAGGCCCAACTGCATGCGGCACATTCCGTCTTGCGGAAACCGTTGTGCCATCGCAGTCAGCAGTGTCTCAGCCTCGTCAAGCCGGCCATCGGACGTCAGCAGGTCAGCAAGACTTCCGCCTGAACGCGGGTTGCCGCTGTCCATGGTCATGGCGCGCCGCAGTAAGTTCTCTGCCTTGGCGGTTTGACCGGACCGCTGCATCAACCGGCCCATATGATGAAGTGCCGTCGGGTCATCTGGCTTGACGGCCAATGCGCGGCGAAATGCGCTCTCTGCAGCTATGAAGTGTCGGCAAGCGGCCTGTGCGATGCCAAGATGGTTCAATGCATCGACGTCGTCTGGTGCAAGTTCGGCCGCGCGTTCCAAGCTGATGCATGCATCCTCGGGTCGGCCGCATGTCAACAGCAGGCCGCCGAGACTTAGGTGTCCCAATCCGTTGGCTGGGTGGCTCACGGTAGCATCTCGATAGAACTGCTCGGCATCCTGAGGGCGGCCGACGAGCTGCATCAGATTGCCGAGGCTCCAAAGCGGCTCGAAATCGTCGGGCACAATGTCTAACGCCGCCCGATACGCAGCCTCGGCCTCCGGCGGCATTTCCATGTCCAAGAACATGTGCCCGAGCGTGTTGTGCAGGCTAGCATCATGTTCTGACTCGTTCATGAGTCTGCTGATCTCTTCCAAAGCTTCGTTTCGTTCGCCTGACACGAACTTTAGGATGGCCAACAGATGACGAGCACTGGTCGCATCTCGGCATGTCCTCAATAGATCAGCGAGTTCGTCCTCAATGCCATCTAGTCGACCGGACGAGCATCTCTCCACAATTGAGGCCAGTTCGGCGTTCGTGGTGATGCTTTGCGGCAGGTGTTGCAATGAGATTGGCATTACGTATTTCCGATTCTATCTGGCGCAGCAATCTGCCACCACTCTCCACGAAGCTACCTATGCCCCGGGCCCGGTGCCGGAACTGCGCTGGCACCCCGCGGCTGGCATAACCTGCGGCGATTGCCACGGCGCGCTTGCTAGCGGGTCCCATTGTCAGGAGTCTCCAGAATGACGGATACTTCCTCGAGTCAAGTGCCTACAGATACCGGCTATTGCATTTAAGTTTCGTCGGGCTCCGCGGCATTTGCGAAGCATACCACGGAATGTCAAGTTTCAGAAGTGGGACGCCAGGAGGACGTATTCCCAACCGACACTCGTTTGTTTGCATCCATCTACGTCGCCCGCCCGCCACAGGTCAGCTGCGCGAGATTCGGTGCCGGGTTCTCGGAACCGCTGTCCTGCCGGTTATGGAGGTCGCCATCTTCCATGGTCGTGTCCAAGACCCAGTGGAGCGTTTCCGATGCCCGATGAGCTCACTGTCCCGAGGAGCCGTTCCGAACTGGGCCTTTCGCTGAAATGAAAGAAGCGGGTTCCGGTGTTTTGCTACTTCATCCATAGGTACTGGACGCCGTCCACGCCGAGCCGGTTGCCTCTGGCGCTGGTTTATCAGGCGCTGGACGAAGAACCGCTCGAGCAGGGGCGAAGGCCGGTCGTCCGGGTCATGGCCGGTCCTCCCAGCGGCTTTCGAGACGGCGCACGGCCTCGCGCATCAGTTCGGGCGAGGCTTCCAGGTAGTATTGCGTATCAGCAATGTGCACATGTCCGAGCCAGGTCGAGAGGACCGGCAGGAGACGCTCCGGATCCTGGTCGCGCCCACAGCAGTTCACTAGGGCAGATGCTCGCAGCGTTCCCCGTGGGACTGCGGAAGCTCCGGTGCGGGGATGACGGCCGTTGCCACCAGGAACGCCGCAAAGCGCCGGAGCATCGATTCGGAACGGCCGGAACCGGCAAACCCTGTGGGCCTGTCGAGGAACCCCGGATGAATGCAGGCGCAGTCGTGGGCGAGAAAGCGGCGCCGGACGCGCTCGTCGACCGCCGACATGGGAATGTCCGACAGGTGCCGCCAGACGATGAAGTGCCAGCACAGATTCCCGGTTCAGTGGATTGTCGAGGGGGCATATCCCTGCTCCCCCAGGGATTCCAGGAACTGCGCCGCGAGATGTCCGCCGGCTTCGATCTCCGGCGACGCTTTCGCATGCCCGGTCTCGAGCAGATGCCGGCGGAACCTGATCGCAAAATGCCTCTGGCTTCGTCCGGGCCTCCTGCCGGTCCGGTGCCGGCCCGAGCAATGGCATTCATGACGCATGAAGCGGTCAAGAAGGTGGATGTCGAGCCTGTCGAGGCCCCGCCAGCCAGACCGCGACATGCCTGGCCGTGCTGGTCATTGTGCCGGTCTTCCCGTCCGAAAGGCCAAAGCTCTCAAGATGCACCGCATAGTGCCGGAAAATCAGGGAATCCCGCTCCGGAACCACGTCGGGCAGCAGTGCGCCAAATCGTTTCGAAGGCATGGTCTCTCTCCTCTCAGTGTCAAAACCGACAGGAGAGAACCAGATTCTTATGTGAACCTGATCAGCGGAATGGGCGTGTCATGACAGGCAGTTGGAACCTGGGGTTCCCATAACCATTCGGTTGCCATTACATCCGATGAGGCTGCTTGCGGACGGGATGTGTGCTATCGCCGGGTCTGCCGGCAAGACCAGAATACTTTCGATTGGCTGTCCGAAGTCGATAGCGAAAAGCCCCTCCGCCTTGGCTTTGCGAAGCAGGAAGTATTTGTCGTGCCGATCTCACAGTTGGTTCGCCTGGTCGTTCAAACACCTGATGAAGGACATTTACTGACACGTCGCCCCAAAGCCCGCCAGCGTGTAATCCAGGGCCGAGGATACAAGTGTCAAGCTGAAGCTGCGGTATCATTCAGTCACTCGCAATCTGTTACGCTTGGCCTTTGCGTCTTGACACCCATGGAGACGAGGACAGGCGCCCGGGCCTGCAGGTCCCGGAAATCCGTCTTGTTGCCCATGCCTCGCCAGTTGGCGAGGATCAGAGACTGTGCCACGGCTCCTCCAAAGATGGCACCGGGACCGGTAACGATGAAGATATCGGGCGCGAATTCCCGCGCTGCGATTATGACTGCGCGGGTGAAGTTGTAGCTTTGAGTAACCTGATGGCCAAGTGTGTAGTCTCGAAGGTTCCTTGCGTCGCTCGATCCTGGCCACCAAATCGCGCCGCGCCCGTCGATGAGCGGTAGTTGAGGATGGTCGAAGCACGTCGCTCCGATGCGCGCGCGGGCCAGTTCGGCGACTCGGGACTGTAACTTTGTGTGAAATGCGGCGTGATTGTCCATGCGCATGGGAAACCTGTCCTGAATTCTTGGAACGGCCTCCTCAAAAGACTTGAGTCCCGCCTCGTTGCCCGCAAGAACTAGCATTCCACCGAGGTCGATGGAGAGAGCCAGGGCATGATCGGGTTGCGCATCGATCTCGGAAACTAGGGCCAGCAGCTTTGCCTTCCTTTCCGGATTCGGTCGCCAGTCGTTGCCTGCAAACGGATAGATCAACTGTCCGCCGATCAGCGCCTCCTGCATCAGAGTGCCCATGGTGTTGGCCAATTCGAACCCCGCCAGAGGTGTCATCGCACCGGCGCAAGAAAGTGCCGAATACCAGCCCATGGAATTGCCGGTAACGGCCACGATCTTGATCTTCGACTGGTCGATGGACAGAAAATCGCCCAACGTAGCCGCATAAATCAGTGCCGACGCATTGTCACCGCGACCGAACCTGGAGGCGGAGAACCGAGCGGCGCTGTCAAGCGCAGTGACCGTGTCCTGTCCCGCGGAAATTCGCACAGCGTCGAATTCGGCCAAAAGGATCGGGTCTGGGAAGTGTTGGCGCAGATATCCAAGTTCGGCCTTGTTGTAGGTGCCACGCCCTGGGCAGACCAACACCGCAGTCTTCATTTGTCTGTACCGACCAGAGCCCGTGCGGCCGTGGCGATACCATCGGACGAAGGCATCGTCATTGCATAGGCGGGCCCGGTTGCGATGAAGGTGTCCTTGGCGGCCAGACGGGCCAACCGCAGATCGGAATTCTCGGCGAGCAGGGTCATCAACGATTCGGACAAGCCACCGGTGGAACGTGTCTCGTCCACGATCAGGACGTGCGTCGCGTCACTAAGTGCTGCGATGAGCGCTTCAATAGGCAAAGGCGCAAGCCAGCGCAGGTCGATTACGCGGGTCTCGATCCCTTCGACGGCCAACGTTGCTTGCGCCTGTCGTGAAAGAAGATGGCCGTTGCCAAAGCTGACAAGAGCCAACGGTCCTCCGCCAGTCACTCCCACCTCACCGAGGGCGATGCGCTGGTCTGGCGCGGGATAGCGCTGCATCCAGAGCCCGTCGCCAGCTTCGTAAAGGTCGCGCATGGGATAGAGCGCGATTGGCTCGAGAAATACGACGACGCGTTGTTCTTCCCGCGCGAGCCTCACGCACTCGCGAAGCATTTGTGCGGCGTCAGCACCATGGGACGGACACGCAAGTATCAGGCCGGGAATGTCACGCAGCACGGCGACCGAATTGTCGTTATGAAAGTGGCCTCCGAACCCCTTCTGATAGCCGAATCCGGCGATGCGCACGACCATCGGATTGGAGAACTGTCCATTGGAGAAGAATGGCAGCGTTGCCGCTTCGCCGCGCAGTTGGTCTTCGGCATTGTGCAGGTAGGCCAGGAACTGGATTTCAGGAATCGGTAGGAAACCGTTGTGGGCCATGCCAATGCCGAGCCCGAGTATTGACTGCTCGTCCAGCAGCGTGTCGATGGCGCGATCCGACCCGAATCGCTGGCACAGTTTCTGCGTTACGCCATAGACTCCACCCTTAGCACCGATATCCTGGCCCATTAGCACGATCTCGGGATACTCAAGCATCAGGTCGGTCAGCGTCCAGTTGATGATTCGTGACATGATCTGTGGCTGATCCATGGCCGTAAGGTCTTCGCCGAAGGCCGCGGCGCGCACCTTGGGTGCGGGAACGTAGGTGGAGTGGCAGGCGCGCGGTGGCGGTATGAGAGATGCCGCCACCTCCGCCGCGGATTTCAGGTGCGGACGGGTCACAGCCTCGGCGGCGACCCGAACGACGCGGTCGCATGTATCGGTGTAGATGTTCAGGGCATCGCCGAGGGACAGTGCGCCCGCCTCGCTCAATAGCCGCACCGAATGAAGAAGCGGGTCTTGCGCTTCCTCAGCCTCCACTTCCGCTCGCGCGAGATAGGTCGTGGGCACATCGGCGCCGGCATGGCCGTAAAGGCGGACGGTCCGCATATGAAGGAATGCGGGCCTCTTGCGGCTCCGAACGAACTCGGCTGCTTGTTGCGTAACTCGGTAAGTGTCGTAGATGTCGAGACCGTTGCAAAGGTAGTAGGCAAGTCCCGGCCTGTTGGCGAAATTTGCGGCGATCCAGCCTTTCGGCGTCTTGACAGAGATGCCAATCCCATTGTCCTCGCAGACAAAGAGGAGCGGTAGTGGCACCGACTGGAAAGCGGTCCAAGCGGCGGCGTTGAAAGCACCTTGCGCCGTTGAGTGATTGGTTGACGCATCGCCAAAGGAACAAACCACAAGCCCGTCGTCGGCGAGGACTTGATGCTCTGGCCGGTGGCGGCGTGCGGCCCCAATGGAATAGGCGGCGCCAATCGCTTTGGGCAGATGGGAAGCGATGGTGGAGGTCTGTGGCGGAATCATCAGCGTGCGTGATCCGAGGACTTTGTGGCGTCCGCCAGAGATCGGGTCCTCCGACGAGCAGGCAAAGCTCAGAATCATGTCCCAGGTGATGGACTGGCCAGGTACCTGATCGGCACGGGCGATCTGGAAGGCGGCGTCGCGGTAATGCAAAAGCGCCAGGTCAGTAGGCTGCAAGGCTGCGGCTACAGCTGCCATGCCCTCGTGCCCCGAGGAGCCTATGGTGTAGAATCCCTGCCCTGCCCTTTGCATGGCGCGCGACTGCCTGTCGAGTGCACGGCTGAGGCATCCCGCCCGGTAGAGCGCGACAGCGGTCGCAGGGGCCAGTGATCCGGCTGGCGGATGCCCGACCGGTAGGTCACGCGTCGCGACGCGAGCAAGAAGCGCCTCGTGCACGATGTCAGTGCGATCCATGCTCGAGCCTCAGACGAATGCCTGAATCCCGGTTTGCGCACGGCCCAGGATCAGCGCATGCACGTCATGGGTTCCTTCATAGGTGTTCACCGTTTCCAGGTTCTGGGTGTGACGCATCACATGGTAATCGGCCATGATCCCGTTTCCGCCATGCATGTCGCGGGCTTGGCGCGCAATCTCCAGCGCCTTGCCGCAATTGTTGCGCTTGATGAGGCTGATCGCCTCGGGTGCAGCAGTGCCCTCGTCGAGCATCCGCCCCACCCGCAGCGCGGCCTGTAGGCCGAGCGCGATTTCAGTCTGCATGTCGGCGAGCTTCTTTTGGAACAGCTGCGTCTGAGCAAGGGGTCTGCCGAATTGTGTGCGTTCCAGCCCGTAAGCGCGTGAACGGTGCCAGCAATCCTCGGCCGCACCCATTGCTCCCCACGCGATGCCATATCGTGCCCGGTTTAGGCAGCCGAAGGGCCCCTTCAGTCCCTCGACCCCAGGCAGAAGCGCGTCATCGGCCACCTCGACATTGTCCATCACAATCTCACCAGTTACCGAGGCGCGTAAAGAGAGCTTGCCTTCGATCTTGGGTGTCGCGAGGCCCGTCATTCCCCTTTCGACCACAAATCCCCTAATCTTGCCCCCATGGGCTTCTGACTTGGCCCAAACGACAAATACATCGGCAATGGGGCTGTTGGAAATCCACATCTTCGCCCCGTTCAGGACATAACCGTCATTGGTTTTCATTGCTGTCGTCCTCATGCCGGCAGGGTCCGAACCCGCGTTCGATTCTGTCAGGCCGAAACAACCGATCCAGTCGCCCAAGGCCAGCTTGGGCAGATACTTGGTGCGCTGGTGGTCCGAGCCAAAGGCGTGGATCGGGTACATCACCAGCGAGGACTGCACCGACATCATCGAGCGATAGCCCGAATCCACACGTTCAATCTCCCGCGCGACCAGGCCGTACGCAACATAACCGGCGCCCAAGCCGCCGTACTCTTCCGGGATCGTCACACCTAGGAGCCCCATATCCCCCATTTCGGCAAAGACTTCCGGCGCCACTGTTTCTTCGAGGTAGGCGTCCGTCACGCGAGGCAGGAGCTTGTCGGAGGCATAAGCGGCCGCACTGTCGGCCACCATGCGTTCATCTTCGTTCAGCTGGCTCGGCAATCGGAAGGGTTCTGTCCAGTCGAAGGCGGCAAGCGAGGGGCCGTGGCCGTTTGTGTCCGGGGAATGGAGCATTTTCGTTTTGGTTCTCATGTTGGGGCGAACGCCATCTGACTGCCGCCGACGATCCGCAGGTTGCCGTAATACAGCGGCTACGGAGCGATTTCCGAAGCGGCCAACCGCGACGCACACCGGCACCTCGTGCCTCTGGCCCGTAGACACTTTTCATGTTCATCACAAGCGCTTCAGTCCGCTCGCCATTCTTGCCATAAAATCTTAGAACACTTTATCAATACTCTCTCACGCAAGCTGGAGAAAAAATCACATGTTTGGCCCTCGCCGTTTTTTGCCGTCGATCCCATCGCTTTTAGCCCTGGAGGCAGTAGACCGTCTGGGCAGTGCGACCGCCGCTGCAGACGAACTAGCCCTGACCCACAGCGCGGTCAGCCGGCAGATCAAGGTCCTGGAAGGACAGGTTGGAGTGCGGCTGGTGACCCGTGAAGGTGTCCGGCTGAAGCTGACCCCGGCCGCGCGGGACTACTGCGAAAAGGTCCGCGCAATCCTCGGCGATCTGTCGAAGAGCACACTGACCCTACGAGTAAATCCTTCGGGTGGAAGCCTCAACTTGGGGATACTCCCCGCTTTCGGATTGCACTGGCTTGCTCCGCGTCTCGAGGCCTTCGCTCTTGCGCATCCAGAAGTTACCGTGAACCTCCTAACTAGGCTCGCCCCCTTTGACTTTGTGGAGAGTCAACTCGATGCGGCGCTGCACTACGGCGGTCGCGATTGGCATGGTGTCCATTACTTGAGGATCGCTGGTGAGCGTGTCCTGCCGGTGTGCGCCCCAAATTTCTTGGATCGCGAAATTCAATCGGCCGACGATCTGCTTTCGGCGCGCCTGTTGCATCTGGAAACACGCCCAAGTGCCTGGGCGGACTGGTTTGCCCAGAATGGCATCGCATCGGAAGGGATGGCGGGTATGTTGTTCGATCAATTTTCGACCATGGCACAGGCTGCGGCGCACGGTATGGGTGTCGCGCTGCTTCCTGACTATCTGGCCAAGAGCGAAATTACTCGAGGTCGACTGATTTGCGCTTTCGGAGCACCGCAGCCTACTAGGGGCCACTACTATCTTGTGTGGCCAAGGGAAGACCCGCCAAAGCCTCGAGTCCATACTTTTGTGGCTTGGATGAAGACGATGATTTGACGAAAATCATTGGTTCAGAGAAGGGCATCCAGATGCGGTTTAGCGGGATCCCAATTGCTGCCAAATTCTCCGACAGTGACACCGGCATCATGATGCATTTAAATGGGCGCCTAGATCCAACTTTGACAGTGCTTAGCCAAATCATGCGTTAGTTTCGGCAATATGCATCCTCGTAACGGGTAATGTCATCTTCTCCAAAATATGAACCTACCTGCACTTCGATAACAACAGTGGGTACTTTGCCCGGGTTTTCCAATCGATGCTTTGTTCCAAGCGGAACATACACAGACTGGTTTTCCGAAACGAGCCGCACGTCATTGTCAATCCTGACGCGTGCTATGCCTTCGACAACCACCCAATGTTCCGATCTATGTTCATGGCTTTGGAGGCTTAGCTTTGCGTCGGGATAGACCACTATACGCTTCACTTGAAACTGGTCACTCAGGACAAGACTTTCGTACCATCCCCAAGGCCGGTATTCGCGGGGCAGCTGAACTGCCTGCTGAACGCCTCTTTCGTTCAATATGGAAACTACATTGCTAACGCGCTGGGCATCGGACTTGTGCGCCACCAGCACCGCATCCTTCATCGCGACGGCAATGATGCCTTCCAAACCGATGCCTACCAGTTCCAGCCCCGGGGTTTCGGAGCGCAGAAGCGTGTTGGTGCAGTCGATCGCGGTCGCGCGCTTGGAGCAGACATTTCCAAGTGCGTCCGGACCACTCTCCTGCCAAATCGTGTTCCAGTCACCCAAATCAAACCAGTCCGCATCAAAAGGCATGACGGCGAGGTTGCCTGCGTTTTGCATGATTGCGTAGTCTACCGAGATGTCTTCGACAAGTGCCCAGGAATCAGCGTGCAACCGGGTAAACCCCAGATCGGTCTCGGCCCCTTCAAGGGAAGCTCCCACCGCAGCGACCATCTCGGGCGCATGTGAACGGTACGCGTCAACTATTGCGGCCGCTGTGAAGAGGAAAATCCCGGAATTCCAAAGATGCCGGCCGGTCGCGATCATTTGACTCGCGCGGTCGGAATCAGGCTTTTCGATGAACCCCTTGAGCGGCTGTGGCAGGGAGCCCGGCGGAGCAGTTAGTTCCAGATAGCCATAACCCGTTTCGGCACGCGTCGGAGTGATGCCGAAGGTGACAAGATCGCCCGCCTCCGCGAGAGGCGCAGCGGTGGCTACTGCGGCACGGAATGCCTGTGCATCCGGGATAACGTGATCCGAAGGTGCCACCAGCATAAGAGTGTCCTGATCACGCTCCATTTGCCACAACGCGGCCGCAAGAACCGCGGGCGCGGTGTTGCGGGCCTCCGGCTCAATCAGGACGCCCATGGGCACTTGTTCAACTGCGGCCAACTGTTCAGTGACGATGAAGCGAAAGTCCTCCCCCGTGACCACCGTGGGCGCGGCGAAGCCGTGTCCCGAGAGCCGACGGGCGGACGCCTGAAAGAGGCTTTCCTCTCCGATCAATTTCGCAAACTGTTTCGGGTAGGATTTGCGTGAGATCGGCCAAAGCCGTGCCCCCGAACCCCCGCAGAGCAAAATCGGATGGATGGTAGATGCCAACGCCTTCACGTCCTCGTTCAGGTTCGGTTTCTGATCCGATGGACCACACCCATAAGAGCTTAACCTAGAATTGAGTGGTCCCCCCCAGATGTGGCTTTCCCCGTTGACTTCCACACCAGACAGGGAGGGCCACATGACCTGGAACGAGACCACCCGAGAGTAGTGTACACGACTGATGGACAGATTTGAAACCGATTTGACGGACGAGGAGTGGGCGGTGATCAAGCAATGGCATTTCTTTTGACCGCAGGGTCCGACCGGACTCTTTTTGGGACTCCCAC
>VYCX01000429.1 GCA_009843725.1 Boseongicola sp. SB0675_bin_26 | reverse complement strand
CCCGGAAGCCGACCTCACCCTCAAGGGCATTCCGACCCTCGGCACCCTCGCATGGAACCCGATGCCGGTCTCCGGCGGACGCTTCACGAGTTCCACCCGGGCCAACGCGCAGACATATGTCGCAACGGGCCAGTTCGGCGGCACCAATCAGGCAGGTGTCGTCGGCCATGCGAGCGGACCGGGCTTCCAGTCAGTGTTCTATGGTGACGAGCAGTGACGCCCGCGGTGCGGCACGTCCCCCGCACCGACCCCGGCGCATGCATTGATGCACCGGGTTCCTCCCGTGGGTCCTGACGGCACTTCCCTGACCCGGTCACAGGTCGCGGCTGCTGGCCGGGACCCATGGGACGAGGCGGCAAAGGCAGCCTGCACACTCCATCTCTCTACAGAAGACACGAACGCCGTCGTCAAGACAGCTACCGTCCATCGGCGGCGCGAGTCGATCGCCATTCGACCGTTGCCAAGGTGCAACTTGGCGACGCCATGTCCGGCGAACAAAAACGGCGGCCGCATTGCTCCAGGAGAGCGCACGCCAACGCGCTGGTGCCGAACTGAATTCGCACGCGGGAAAGGCATCGCCGAGCCCGGCATCCGCGGATCTTGCCCCTGCCGCCCTGCAGGGCCTCCGCCGCTCTTCGGATCATCCGCGGGCACCGGACGTCGACGCCTTCCCTACTGTCCCGAATCCGCCGCCGCCTGGCGTCTTCATGACAATCACGTCATTGGCCCCCACTTGGGTTTCGTCGTTCCCTTGCAGTCTCTCGATTGTCCCGTCGCTGCGAAGAACGGAGTTTTCGCCGGGCAGCCCGGGCTGGCCGCCGTTTGCGCCAAACGGGACCGTTTCCCGGTGCGATGACAGGATGGTAACGGTCATCGGTTCCAGAAACCGCAGCTTGCGCACGATGCCGTCGCCGCCCCTGAATTCGCCGTCGCCGCCCGAACCGGTCCGGATCGAGAATTCGTCGACGCGGACCGGGAAGCGGCTCTCCAGCACTTCGGGGTCGGTCATCCGGGTGTTTGTCATGTGGCTGTGCACGGCGCTCGCGCCGTCAAAGCCGTCGCCGGCCCCGGTGCCGCCGCAGATCGTCTCGTAGTTCTGGTACTTTTCGTTGCCGTAGACGAAGTTGTTCATGGTGCCTTGCGACCCGGCGACAACTCCGAGAGCGCCGTAGAGCGCGTCCGCGATCGCCTGGCTGACCTCGGTGTTTCCCGAGATGACGGCGGCTGGATGCTCAGGATTGATCATGGTGCCTTTGGGCACAACAATCCTGATCGGCTTCAGGCAACCCTCGTTCATCGGAATGTCGGCGCCAACCAGGGTTCTGAACACGTAGAGAACCGCCGCGCGGCAGATCGAGAACGGCGCGTTGTAGTTCTTCTCGTCCTGAGGAGAGGTGCCCGTGAAGTCGACCACCGCGCTGCGCGTCTCGTGATCCACCGAGACCCGCACCTTGATCCGGGCGCCGCCGTCAAGCGGGTAGGTGAACCGGCAGTCCTTCAGGACATCCAGGACACGCCGGACGCTCTCTTCGGCGTTGGCCTGGACGTGACCCATGTATGCCTGGACGACCTCCAGCCCGAATTGATCGACGATCCTGGACAGCTCCTGCGCTCCGGTTGCATTTGCGGCAACCTGGGCTGCCAGATCGGCCATGTTCTGGTTGATGTTGCGGCAGGGGTGCTTCCCGGAGGCCAGCAGGTCCCTGGCTTCGCCTTCGCGCAACGTGCCTTGGGCAACCAGGAGAAAGTTGTCGATCAGGACGCCTTCCTCGTCGATGTGGCGGCTGTCGGGGGGCGCCGAACCCGGCGTCTTGCCTCCAATGTCCGCGTGGTGGCCGCGCGACGCGGCAAGGAAGATGATGTCCTTGCCTGCCTTGTCAAACACCGGCGTTATCACGGTCACGTCCGGAAGATGAGTCCCGCCGTCGTAGGGGTTGTTCATCATGAAGACGTCGCCAGGACGAATCCTGCCCTCGTTCTGGCGCAGGATGGTGCGCACGCTTTCGCTCATCGAGCCGAGGTGAACGGGCACATGCGGCGCATTGGCGACCAGATCTCCGTCGGCCGCGAAGATTGCGCAGGAAAAGTCGAGGCGCTCCTTGATGTTCACCGAACTGGCGGTGTTGGCCAGCGTCGCCCCCATCTGATCGGCGACGGACATGAACAGGTTGTTGAAGACCTCGAGCATCACGGGGTCGGCGCCAGTGCCGATGGCCTCCCGGCGCTGAAGCGGCTCGATGCGGCGCAGCGCAAGCCCGCCGCCGGGCAGTCCCTCGGCCTGCCAGCCCGGTTCGACGACATTCGTTCCGGTAGGTTCGACAATGATCGCCGGACCCGCCACCTTGTCGCGTGCCTTGATCCGGTCGCGAGTCACCAGAGGCACGTCCAGCCACGCCGCTTCCGAGAACATTCGTGCCGTCTGGTCTCCGGTCCTCGGTCCGTCGGGCGACGTCAGCGCCGCGCACTCTCCAGTCGAGCCTATGGCCTCTGCCGTCAGCAGTTCGACGATCAGGTCGTCATGCTCCGGCACAAAGCCGAAGCGTTGTCGATGGGCCCTGCCGAACTCCGCCCGCATGGCGGCTTCCTCGCCAAACGGCACGGGGATTGCATGATGCGAACCTGGCGTGCGGACATGGGCCGTGCAGGCAACTTCAATCCGGTCTGCGCCGACGCCTTGGCCAAGAACCTGGTTCCGCGCCTCGTTGCCGATCTCATGCAGAACCTGCCTGGCCGCTCCGGTGCTGGAAATCGAAGCGGAGAACTGGTGCTCACGGATGACGCGGATGTCGGCGAGTCCCATTCCGAAGGCGGAAAGGACACCGGCAAAGGGATGAATGAAGATGCTCTCCATTCCGAGCACGTCGGCAACCTGGCAGGCGTGCTGTCCGCCAGCGCCGCCAAAGCAGTTCATCGTGTATTGCGTCACGTCGTAGCCGCGCTGGACGCTGATCTTCTTGATGGCATTTGCCATGTTTTCCACGGCGATGCGCAGGAAGCCCTCAGCCAGCGCCTCGACACCCATCCTGGGATCGCCGGTTGCGCGGGCAATGTCCTCTGCCATGCTCTCGAACCCGGCTCGGGCGGCCTCGACGTCCAGGGACGCGTTTCCGGCCGGTCCGAACACCGCGGGAAAATGACCTGGCTGGATCTTTCCCAAAACGACGTTGCAATCCGTCACCGCCAGCGGACCGCCGCGGCGGTAGCTGGCGGGACCGGGATTGGCGCCCGCACTCTCGGGGCCAACCTGCAAACGCCCCTGACGGAAGGACAGTATCGAACCGCCTCCTGCAGCAACCGTATGGATGCTCATCATCGGGGCGCGCATTCTCACGCCAGCCACCTCGGATTCGAAGGAGCGTTCGTACTCGCCCGCATGGTGACAGACGTCGGTTGACGTGCCGCCCATGTCAAAGCCGATCAGCCTTTCGAAACCTGCCTCCCGAGCCGTCCGGACCATGCCGACGACTCCGCCGGCAGGACCGGAAAGGATGGCGTCCCTGCCCTGAAATCGCGTGGCATCCGTCAGTCCGCCGTTCGACTGCATGAACATGATGGACCTGCAACCCCCGCGGTCCGCTCCGAGCGCGTCGCCGACCCGGTTCACGTATCGTCTCAGGATGGGGGACAGATAGGCGTCGACCACGCTCGTGTCGCCGCGTGCGACGAGCTTGATCAGCGGGCTCGCCTCGTGGCTGAGCGATACCTGGGTGAATCCCTGCCGACGCGCAATTTCACCGATCTGCCGTTCATGCTCGCGGAATCGGTATCCATGCATGAGGGCGACGGCGACCGATCTGAAACCCTCGCCGTAGGCCTTCGACAGCGCCATGCGGACCTGCTGGATGTCCAGGGCCTCAACGACGCACCCGTGGGCGTCTACGCGCTCGTTGACCTCGACAACACCTTCGTAGAGCAGTTCGGGCAACCTGACGTGGAGGTCAAAGAGCCTCGGCCGGTTTTGGTACCCGATTCTGAGCAGGTCCCGAAGCCCTCTGGTGATGAACAGGACAGTTCGGTCTCCCTTTCGTTCAAGCAGGGCGTTGGTCGCCACGGTCGTGCCCATCCTGACCGTGTCAATCGTGCCTTCGGGAATCGGATGGTCCGATGCCACGCCGAGGATTTCCCGAATGCCCTGCACAGCCGCATCGCTGTACCTGTCCGGGTCTTCCGACAGCAGTTTGTGCGTTTGAAGCGTGCCGTCCGGCTTCCGCGCGACGATGTCGGTGAATGTACCGCCCCTGTCCACCCAAAATTGCCACATGGCCTGGCTCCCCTGGCATCCAGACCGAAGCTTGGCATCGATCCGTCGAATCCCCGATTACCGGATCGGCCGCGATTGCTGAAGCAGGTGGGTCGCCCCGGGTCAGTGCAACGCCGTGACCGGACCTTGAAACCGTACCCGGTTGCCGCGCAACTTGCCCATCCGGGCTTCGGCAAGACGGTCCCGCGCTGAACTGCAACGGCGCGGCAAGGGTCGCCAATGATCGGTTGACGGGATGAAGCGACCGGAAACGCAAGCGCTTGCAGGACACTTGACCGCTGCAAGGGCGGCAGCGATCTTGGTCGCGAGAAGAAGGAGGAACGGGGTTTCGGGATGCGCAAGCCAACCAGACGCACGCTGCTGAGATCGATCGGCGCCGCCGCCGGATCGGCGGCAGTCTACCGAACCATGGATGCCCTGGGCATGCTGGGAGCAGGCGCTGCCCAAGCAGCCACGCTGGATCTTGCACCCGGCTCCGGCGAAGGCGGGCATGTCGTCATTCTGGGCGCGGGAGTGTCTGGCCTGGCGGCGGCATGGGAGATGTCCAGGGCTGGCTGGCACTGCACCATCCTCGAGGCGACGGAACGGCCGGGCGGGCGCAACCAGACTGCGCGCGGCGGCGATGTGCTGAACGAACGGGGAATGCGCCAGGATGTCTGCTTCGATCCGGAGGACCACCTTTACGCCAATCTCGGCCCGGCGCGCATTCCCTATCATCACCGCACGGTGCTCGGATACTGCAAGGCGTTCGGCATCGATCTCGAAGTCTTCACCAACGACAACCGCGCCGCCCTCTTCCATGACCGTGCGCGCTTCGGCGGCAGGCCGGTCGTCGCCCGCAGGGTGTTGACCGACCTGCGCGGCTACGTGGCCGAACTGCTGGCCAAGGCAGTGGACCGCGGTGCCCTGGACGCGGAACTGACGGCGGACGACAAGGAGAGCGTTCGCGCGATGCTGACGAGTTTCGGCGGATTGAAGGAAGATCGAAGCTATGCCGGCACCAACCGTGCCGGCCATCAAGGCGCAACTGTCCACGCAGGACTGGAGGCTGGCGACACCGAGGAAAGGCTGGACTTCGGCGAATTGCTGGGCGCGGACTTCTGGCCGTACAAGCTTCATTTCAGTCATTTCCTCAACCAGAACCCGACCCTGTTCCAGCCCGTCGGCGGCATGGACGCGATCGTCCGCGCCTTTGCCGAGCGCATCGGCGATCTCGTCCGGTACGAGTGCATCGTCGAGCAGATCCGACGCGAGGACCACGGGGTCCGGATCGTCTATCGCGGCCCGGACGGCGCGGAACGGACCGTCCGGGCCGACTATGCCATCTGCACGATCCCCGCGCCCGTGCTGAAGGACATCCCGAACGACTTCTCTTCCGAAATGCGGGCCGCGATTGAATCGCTGGATTTCGTCGAGGCGGTGAAGGTCGCCTTTCAAGCCAGGCGGCGCTTCTGGGAGGACGACTCGGCGATCTATGGCGGAATATCCTGGACCGACGGCGACATCACCCAGATCTGGTATCCGTGCAACGGCTATCAACGGCCCAAAGGCGTGCTGGTCGGTGCCTATATCTGGAGTTCGGGGCCAGGGCGGCGCTATTCGGCCATGTCGGCACCGGAGCGCCTTCGCGCCGCATTGGAAGAGGGCGAGCCGCTGCACCCGGGATACGCGGGCGAGATGGAGTGCGGCATCAGCCGCGCCTGGCTGAACGTTCCCTTTCAGCATGGCGGATGGCCGCGCGCCAATCCCCAAGCCGCTGCAACGCTGCGCCGGGGCGACGGGCCGTTCCGTTTCGCTGGCGACCAGGTGACCGCGCTGCCCGGATGGCAGGAAGGCGCCCTGCTCGCCGCCCACGCCGCCGCAGAGGCCATTCACCGCCAGTTCACCGGCAGGTGACCTGCCGTCTGGATGCCTGGCGATCACGCAGGAGCTTCGACCTCGTCTCGGCCATCATGCCGACATCGATCACAACCGCGCGGTCGAGGCCTTCTGCCACGGCGCACCGGACCCGGGCACACGGGGTGGTGCGCCTTCGGCATGCAGATCGGGCGTGTCCGGGCCAGTCGGCAGTTGAGCTGCTTGACGCGACGGCACGTGACGAGGCGTTCGGGTCTGGCGCAATTGCAGGTGGAGACCGCCCCGGCGACGGCCCTGCGAAGGGTGAATGCGTCTCACCTGAGAGGCGACACACGGCTGCCAGGCGTTCCGGACAATTCCCTTGAGATTCCGTTGCAGTTCTGACACCTGACAGCCATGACCTCGCTGATCTTCCGGAACGCCCGATTGATCGATCCCGAGAAGGGGACCGACAAGGCCGGAACCCTGGCCGTTCGCGACGGTGTCATCGTCGGTCCGCAAGGCATGGACGATGCGGAAAGGATCGATTGCAACGGGAAGTGCCTGGCGCCAGGCATCATCGACATCGGCGTCAAGGTCAGTGAACCCGGCGAACGCCACAAGGAAAGTTTCCGCACCGCCGGCATGGCCGCCGCGGCAGGCGGAATCACGACAATGGTCACCCGACCGGACACGCTGCCGGCCATCGACACGCCCGAGGTTCTGGAGTTCGTTCGCCGAAGGGCGAACGAGGCCTCGCCCGTCAACGTCCTGCCCATGGCGGCATTGACCCGTGGCCGCGAAGGTCGCGAAATGGCCGAAATCGGATTCCTTCTTGATGCGGGCGCCGTGGCGTTTTCCGATTGCGACCGAGTCGTCCAGAGCACCAAGGTCTTCGCCCGCTGCATGACCTATGCGGCTTCGCTCGGCGCCCTCGTGATCGGGCATCCGCAGGAGCCGGAACTCTCGTCCGGGGCGTCCGCCACAAGCGGAAAGTTCGCGGCGCTCAAGGGGCTTCCCTCGGTCTCGCCGCTGGCCGAACGAATGGGCCTTGATCGTGACATTGCCGTCGTCGAAATGACAGGCGCAAGATACCACGCCGACCAGGTGACCACGTCGCGTGCGCTCCGCCGCCTCGAACGCGCCAAGCAGGCAGGACTGGACATCACTGCCGGAGTCTCGATCCACCACCTGACCCTGAACGAGATCGACATCGGCGACTACCGGACGTTCTTCAAGGTCAAGCCACCGCTGCGCTCGGAGGACGACCGGCTGGCGGTCGTGGACGCCATGGCGAACGGCTTGATAGACATCATAAGTTCGATGCACACGCCACAGGACGAGGAATCGAAGCGCTTGCCCTTCGAGGAGGCGGCGTCGGGAGCAATTGGCCTCGAGACGCTTCTTCCCGCAGCATTGCGTCTGTTCCATGCAGGCCATCTTGACCTGCCGACGCTTTGGCGCGCCCTGTCACTTTCGCCGGCAACACGGCTCGGGCTCGCGGCAGGCCGCCTGGGCATCGACGCGCCCGCTGACCTGGTTCTCTTCGATCCCGATGCGCCATTCGTGCTTGACCGGTTCAAGCTGCACTCGAAATCCAAGAACACGCCCTTCGACGAGGCCCGGCTGCAGGGAAGGGTTCTCGGCACCTGGGTTGCAGGCCGACGGACGGAGATCCCGGGCGGTGCATCGAACTGACACGCCTGCAGCCTGCACTGCCCGCACCACGCTTGCCCCGGCGGGAGACGGATGATGCCGGACTTCGACACGTCCATTGCGGAGATCCTGGTCACGGCCTTGCTGGCCTATCTGGCGGGGTCAGTTCCCTTCGGGCTGCTCGTGTCGCACGCATTCGGCCTGCCCGACCCGCGCGGCATCGGATCCGGCAACATCGGGGCGACCAATGTCCTGCGCACCGGCTCCAAGGCCGCTGCGCTGACAACATTGCTCCTTGACGCCGCGAAGGGCCTGGTCGCGGTCGTTGTCGCGAGAACGGTTGCCGGCGAGGACGCCGCACAGATTGCCGGGCTCGCGGCGTTTCTGGGCCATGTCTTTTCCGTTTGGCTCGGCTTCCGGGGCGGGAAGGGCGTGGCAACCCTGCTGGGCGCCCTTGCAGGATTCAGCACCCTGGTCGGGTTCGCGGCGATGGCCGTCTGGCTCGGCGTATTTCTCGTCTCCCGCATCTCTTCCCTGTCGGCGCTCGTGGCCGCCGCACTCACGCCGGCAGTGGCCTTCCTGCTCGGGCAAGGCCAATTGGTCGTGGCAACATTCTTCATGGCGATTGTCGTCTTCTGGTCGCACCGCGCCAACATCCGACGGCTGGTCGACGGCACCGAACCACGCGTGACGCGGAATGAGACATAGGCGCCGGTCCGTCCGGCCATCAGGCCGCACATGTCCGGGCTCCTTGGGCATGCCGCAGAACCCGGGTCTGGAATTCATGTCCGAAGGCTCTGCAGGCATTGTCCCCGGGACCGCTCCCGCGTAGCTTCGCCAACATGGAATTCCAGGCAATGAAAGCGGCCCTCGAATGGCAGATCGCGTGCGGTGCGGACGAAGCGATTCTGGATGCGCCGGTCGACCGGACCTCGCCGCCGAAGGCGGAAGTGCCGCCGAGGCAGGCGCCAGCCCGAGAAGCTGCGCCGGACATCGACCCCGTCGCCGCTGCAAGGACCGCGGCCACGACGGCGCTCGACCTCACAACGCTTCGGGCAGCCATGAAAGCCTACGAGCACTGTGATCTCAAGCGCGGCGCAAAGCAGCTCGTGTTCTCGGACGGCAATGCCAATGCGCGGGTGATGATCGTCGGCGAAGCCCCGGGGCGTGACGAAGACATCGAAGGCCGACCCTTCGTGGGACGCGCAGGACAGCTGCTTGACCTGATGTTCAGCCACATCGGCCTTTTCCGCACTGAATCCGACAGCGAAAGGGCGCTTTACATAGCCAACGTGCTGCCCTGGAGGCCACCGCAGAACCGCGACCCGAAGCCTGAAGAAATGAAGATGATGCTGCCCTTTCTCGAACGGCATGTCGAACTCGTCGATCCCGACCTGATCGTCGCCATGGGCAACCACGCTTGCCTGGCGCTTCTCGGACAGCGCGGAATCACGAGGCTGCGGGGAAATTGGAAGATGGCCCTGGGCAAGCCGACGCTTCCGATGTTCCACCCCGCCTACCTCCTGCGCACGCCGGAAGCCAAACGCGAGACATGGGCTGATCTTCTCAGCCTCAAGGACAAGCTCCGGAGATGAACGTGCTCGCCTTTTCCGACCTGCACCATTCGAAGGCGAAGGCAGAGGCCCTGGTCTCAATGAGCCAGGACGCGGATCTGGTTATCGGGGCCGGAGACTTCTGCAACATGCGGGAAGGGCTCGACGATGCCATGCGCATGCTGGACGGCATCGGATGCCCGATGGTCGTCGTGCCAGGAAATGCAGAGAGCGCGGAGGAACTTCGTGACGCAACCCGAGCCGGCACGATCGTGCTTCATGGCGAGGGAACCGAATCCGGAGGGCTTTGCCTGTTCGGCCTCGGATACGGCGTGCCCGTCACGCCATTCGGCCCCTGGTCATGCGACCTGGACGAGGCCGCCGCCGCCGCCATGCTGCAGAGATGCCAGGCCGCCGACATCCTTGTCACGCACTCGCCGCCAAAGGGAGTCGCGGATGCGACGTCGAACGGAATGTCCGTCGGATCGGAATCCATCCGCGAAGCGATCGAGCGCATTCAGCCAAAGCTGGCGCTATGCGGCCATATCCACGATTCCTGGGGTCGGTCGGGACAGATCGGCAAGACCCAGGTATGCAATCTCGGTCCTTCGGGCCGCGTCTTCGAGATTGAACCGTGATCGAGCCGCTGATCATGGTCGCCTTCATTCCGGCTGCACTGGCGTTGAACCTTACGCCCGGCGCCGACATGCTCTTCTGCCTTGCGCAAGGTGCACGCGCCGGCATGCGCGCAGGCATCGCGGCTTCGGCGGGGGTCTCCGCCGGCGCAATGGTGCACGTGACGCTGGCAGGCCTTGGCCTCGGCTACCTGGTTACCCAGCACCCGATCCTGTTCGACGTGATCCGATATGCTGGCGTCGCCTATCTGCTCTGGCTGGCACAGAAATCCCTTCGTACGCCGCTCGGCGCGCGTGACATGCCCGACATCCGCCATGCACGGGCCTTCAGGGACGGGCTGGTCGTGAACCTGACCAACCCCAAGGTCGCCCTTTTCATCCTGGCATTCGTGCCGCAATTCGTGGATCCTGACCGCGCCGTTCTGCCGCAATTCCTGATACTGGGTGCAGTCATCGCTGTCGGAGGATTCGTCATCAACGGCGCCGTCGGCGCGTTTTCTGGCAGAATCGCCAACCTGATGGCCCGAACGCCAACGGTCGAGCAGGCCCTTCGCATCCTTTCCGCTTCCATCTTCGCCACCTTGGCGCTCCGTCTTGTGCTGGAAGGAAGGCGCGCATGACCGGCGTCGACGAATCCCGGGAATTCATCCCGGTTCGCATCTCCGTGCTGACCGTCAGCGACACGCGAAGCCGGGCGGATGACCGTTCGGGCGACGTGCTCGCCAAGCGCATCGAGGATGCGGGCCACGAGCTCGCGGCCCGAGAAATCGTGACCGATGACCGTGCACATATCGCGGCACTGCTGCGAGAATGGAGCCAGCGCGATGACATCGACGTGATCCTCTCTACCGGCGGCACCGGGCTGACAGGACGGGACGTTACCGTCGAGGCGCACAGGGACGTCTACGAAAAGGAAATCGATGCCTTTGGCACGGTCTTCGCGCAGGTCTCGATGAAGAAGATCGGCACCTCGGCGGTCCAGAGCCGCGCCTGCGGCGGTGTGGCGAACGGAACCTACCTGTTTGCGCTTCCCGGCAGCCCCGGCGCCTGCAAGGACGCATGGGACGAGATTCTCGCCTTCCAGTTCGACAATCGCCACCGGCCCTGCAATTTCGTGGAGATCATGCCGCGACTCGCCGAGAAAACGCGACGGAAATAGCGCTCGCGAACGTTTCATCTCTCGAATTTTGCCAAACGTGCGATTCCGCGACATAATGCTGGATGACACGAATGCACTGAACGGATCACTGCTGTCCCAAGAAAATCAGATTAACATTCCATAACTTTCTGATGCAAAT
>VYCX01000457.1 GCA_009843725.1 Boseongicola sp. SB0675_bin_26 | reverse complement strand
GCGAATTCGAAGGGGAAGATGAGACGGACTCAAGTGTGTTAGATTGATAGGGCCTGGGCCGCCATCCCCGGCATTCTGAGAGCCTACAAGGATGTGAACGAGGTGATTGTGACGCTGCTCATGAACTTCATTGGCATTCATGTTGTCAGCTACGCCGTCTCGGGCCCGCTCTTGGCGGAGGGCGCACCGTACCCGTATTCCGAGGAAGTGCCGGAACAAGTTCGGCTGCCGTTCCTGCTGCCGCAGTCGGATGCCCACATCGGCTTCGGGATCGGTCTGGTCATTGCCGTGGCCCTGGCGTTTTGGCTGAAGTTCATGCCTTCGGGGTTTCGACTGGATCTTGTGGGCCGGAATCCCCGCGCAGCGCAGTATGCCGGTGTCAACACGAAGCGCCAGATAGTCATGGCGATGGTCATGGGCGGCGCGCTTGCGGGCCTGGCCGGCGGCATCGAAGTCATCGGCTTGAAGTACAGGCTCTTCCACCTCTTCAGCGGCGGATACGGATATGACGGAATTGTCGTCGCGTTCCTCGCCGCATTGAACCCTCTCCTGGCTCCCATTTCGGCACTGTTTCTTGCTGGCCTCTCTGCCGGAGCGGGCATGATGCAGCGCTCTGTCGGCGTGGAAGCTTCCGTCGTCGAAGCGATTCAGGGCTTGGTCGTCCTGTTCGTCGCCGCGAGCCTCATGTCCAAGACAACGGCAACAGGAAAGCGATGGCTGTCCCGGTTCTCGCCGAGGCGCGCAGACGAAAGCGACAAAGATGATTGAGCAGTTTGCAGACCCCCAACACCTGGCGGAAATCCTGGCGTCGACGATACGAATCGCGACTCCGGTTGCCTTCGCGGCGCTTGGCGGCGTTCTTTCCGAACGAAGCGGCGTCTACAACATCGGTCTCGAAGGCATGATCCTCGCGGGGGCATTCGGTGCCGCCGCCGGGTCGTATGCCGCCGGCAGTCCCGCCGTCGGCCTGTTGATGGGAGTCTTGTGCGGGCTGGTCGCCGGCGCACTGCTGGCGCTTCTCGCGATCAGGTTCCGTGTGAACCAGCTGGTCGCCGGCATAGCGATCAACCTGTTGCTCGCCGGCCTCACGGCGTTCGGGTCACGGCTTGTGTTCGGCGAGCGGGCCGGGGGCGCCAGGGTCGAAGGACTGGCACCCGCAGAGATCCCGCTTCTATCCGACTTGCCGATCGTCGGGCCCGCTTTCTTTGCGCAAGACCCGTTGGTGTACTTGCTTGTCGCATTGACGATTTCGGGATGGTGGTGGCTGTTCCGCACCGGGTCCGGGCTGGACCTTCGGGCGACCGGAGAAAACCCGCGAGCCGCCGACACCGCCGGGATCGCCGTGTTTCGGACCCGGTACCTCGCTGTCATGATCAGCGGTGCCCTGGCCGCGGCGGGCGGCTGCCACCTTGTCCTTTCCCAGGTCTACCTGTTCAGCGAGGGCATGAGCGCCGGGAAGGGGTTCATCGCGTTGGCCGCGATCATTCTTGGCCGCTGGTCGCCGGTTGGCGCAATTCTCGCCGCGCTGCTGTTCGGGTTCTGCGACACGATGCAACTGCGACTGCAGTTTGCCAATCCTGACGTCCCGTATCAGGTCTTCTTGATCATTCCATACGCGGCGGCCCTGATCGCACTGGTTGGGCTGGTCGGAAAGTCACGTCCGCCGGCATCGATCGGCCTGTCGTATGATCGCGAGACACGCTGAAATTCACTCATGCCACGCCTGAGCATTCATCGGTTCTCTGTGCGCCAATGAACCGCGAACATGCATGGTGATGATCGATCTCCCGCAAGGCGCTGATCGATCGTTCGACCAGCAAACAGGAGTAAGGAACAATGCAGTTGAACAGAAGGCTTCTTCCCGGTGCTTTCGCAGCACTTTTCTTGTGGACGGGGGTTGCGCTCGGGTCGGGGATCGAAAGTGCAGCCATCGTCATGCCCGGTTCGATCTCCGATAACGGGTGGAACCAGGCCGGACACGACGGGCTGACGAAGGCGGGCGAGGAATTCGGGTTCGAGACGGCCTACAGCGAGAACATCGAACAGCCGGAGCACGTCGAGGCGCTCAGTGACTATGCACGTCGCGGATACGATCTCGTGATTGGACACGGCGGTGAGTTCCAGGACGCCGTCAAACGCGTGGCGAAGCGGTTCCCCGACACCATGTTCATGGTGAACAATGGCCTGGGGACCGAACGAAACATAGCCAACGCGGACTTCTACTTCAGCCAGCTGGGATATCTCATGGGATACACCGCCGGCAAGATGACCAAGTCTGGAACGGTTGGCATAATCGCCGCGCAGAAGTTCAAGTTCACCAACGACACCGTGGCCAGCTACAAGGCCGGAGCGGAGGCTGCCAGGGCTGGGACGAGGATGCTCGTTACCTGGACGGGCGACTGGGACGACGTGTCGAAAGGCAAGGAGGCGGCCCTCAACCAGATCAGTCAGGGCGCGGACGTGGTATGGCCAACGATGGACAGCGCCACCCTCGGTTCAATGCAGGCGGTTCAGGAGAAAGGCGTCTACGGGATCGGCATCTACCGCGACGCAATCAAGGAGTGGCCTGAAATCCTCCAATCGGCAATCCTTGATGTCCGCGGCAACATGCGCGCATATCTGAAGCTGGCGGCAGAAGGCAAGCTGGAAGGCAAGAGCTACAAGGGCGACCTGTCCAATCCGGAAGCCATGCGGATAGGCAGCTATCATCCGGACATCCCCGCCGACGTGGTTGCGGAAATAAACAGCCTGGTTGAGCAGATGAAGGCCGGATCATTGCGACCGCTGCCCTATTGAGTTCCCAACCAAATCCATCACCAAAAAAAGAGGAGAGCCATGGCTCTCCTCTTTCACTGCCCGGCCATGAGCGGGACCGGCTATGCGGCCAGATCCCGCGTCAGCGATTCCGCCAGCGCAATCACGTCCTGAATCGCGTCCGCGAGGGACTTGTCGTGCCGCAAGTCGCCAAATTCCTGGTACTCGACATTTACGAAGCATGTTTCCGCAACACCAAGATAGTGAGCGAAGGTTTCAATGTGTGGGTCAAGATGGTTCATCTTCTCGCGAATGCCGCCGGGCGCGAATCCGAACTCGCCTTTCGATGTCATGCACACAAGTGTCTTGCCGGAAAGGATGGGTTCCAACGGATAGTCGCCGCGCGCGAGGTCGAAGCTGAACGTCTTGTTCACCCGGATCACCTGATCGACCCAGGCTTTCAGGGAAGCCGGGAGACCGTAGTTGTACATCGGCGTGCCAAGTGCGATGACGTCGGCCCGTGCCAGTTCGTCGATGAGCGTGTCGGAGGGTTCCAGCACCTTCTTCTGGTCTTCGGTCCTTTCCGGCTCAGGCGTGAAACAAGCGTCGATCCACGTTTCGGATACCAGCGGCGGCGGGGTCTTGCCGACATCCCGGCGGATCACCTCGTCGGACGGCCGGACAGCCAGCCACCTCTCCATGAATGCGGCAGACAGATTTCGGCTGATCGATCGATTCTCCCGCGCGCTGGCGTCGATGTGCAGAATACAGGTCATCAAATTCCTCCAGTGGAACGTAGGTTGACAGTCGCCATTTTACCGACCGATCAGGTCGGTTGACGAATGGGCCTTTCTCATCCGATGAGCGCGATATTCTCATTTGTTTGC
The DNA here is from genome assembly GCA_009843725.1 of Boseongicola sp. SB0675_bin_26. Lineage (GTDB taxonomy): Bacteria > Pseudomonadota > Alphaproteobacteria > Rhodobacterales > Rhodobacteraceae > JAJEFO01. The sequence continues at coordinate 7,614 of VYCX01000457.1, read as the reverse complement.
CGGCTCCTGCGGGACATCGGACAGCGGCAGGCTCCATGTGTCGGCGGCCGCAATCCGCAAGGTTGCGAGCTTGGCGTGCATTGAACTGATGCGCTGCCCGCAGCCCGGCACCGCCGCACCGTCTTCGACCGACTGCAGCACGCCGGCCAGCCCCGCGGCCACGAACTGTAGCAAACGGCTGATGACCACGGCGAGAGCACTGCCCATATCGGAGCAATCTTGCACGTGCTCCCGCAAGATTGACGCGATTCAAGGACGATCCGCCAGTTGATGAATTCGCCGCCGGGCCGCCGCGCCATTGGATCGTCCCTTCCGACGGGGAATCCGCCTTCCACCCGTTGCTGCCTTGCCTTGCCCGTGGCTCGGCGATACATCTTTGCGGTCAAATCCGGGAAGGCATCCATGTCCAGCGAACTCATAAACAGTTTCAAGACCGGTCCTGACGAGAACGGCCGCTTTGGCACGTTCGGAGGCCGCTTCGTCAGCGAAACGCTGATGCCGCTCATCCTTGACCTTGAGGCCGAGTACGAAAAGGCCAAGACGGATCAGGCCTTCTGGGACGAGATGAACCACCTCTGGACCCACTATGTCGGCCGACCGTCGCCGCTCTATTTCGCGGAGCGCCTGACCGGGCATCTCGGCGGCGCGAAGATCTACATGAAACGCGACGAGCTCAACCACACAGGCGCCCACAAGATCAACAACGTGCTCGGCCAGATCATCCTCGCGCGCCGTATGGGCAAGACCCGCATCATCGCGGAGACCGGCGCCGGGCAGCACGGTGTCGCAACGGCAACGGTCTGCGCAAAGTTCGGCCTGCAGTGCGTGATCTACATGGGTGCGCACGATGTCGAAAGGCAGAAGCCGAACGTCTTCCGCATGAAGCTTCTCGGCGCCGAAGTGGTGCCGGTGACATCGGGCCGGGGCACCCTGAAGGATGCGATGAATGACGCGCTTCGCGACTGGGTGACCTATGTCCGTGACACGTTCTATTGCATCGGCACCGTTGCTGGGCCTCATCCCTATCCGGCAATGGTCCGCGACTTTCAGTCCATCATCGGCAAGGAGGCCCGCGCCCAGATGATGGAAGCCGAAGGTCGCCTGCCCGACACGGTCATTGCGGCGATCGGGGGCGGATCGAATGCCATGGGCCTCTTCCACCCGTTCCTGGACGACAGAGGAGTGCGCATCATTGGCGTCGAGGCGGGCGGCAAAGGCGTGGATGACCGGATGGAGCACTGCGCATCGCTCACCGGTGGACGTCCTGGCGTGCTGCACGGCAACCGGACGTATCTGCTGCAGGATGACGACGGGCAGATTCTTGAGGGCTTCAGCATTTCCGCAGGGCTCGACTATCCCGGCATCGGACCCGAGCATTCCTGGCTCCACGAAACCGGGCGCGCCGAATACGTTTCGGTCACCGATCAGGAAGCGCTCGAGGCGTTCCAGCTATCCTGCGAGACAGAAGGCATCATCCCGGCGCTTGAGCCCAGTCACGCGCTGGCCCATGTGGCGAAAATCGCGCCCGGCCTGCCGACGGATCACGTCATCTGCATGAACATGTGCGGTCGAGGCGACAAGGACATCTTCACGGTTGCCAAGGCTCTTGACTGGACCATGACCGAATCCGACTGAACTCGAGGGCTGCGACGCAACGTCGACGATTGCGGCGGTCCAGGACACTTTCGGCAACCGCGCCGAACCCGGAAGCGTCCGAAAGATCACTGTCCGGCCAGATCCGCAGTCGACAGGTTGCAAACGTCATGTGCCGCGGCAACGATTTCATCTTTGACTGGCCAGGGCAGCGGGAAGGCTCATTCGGACGCCCAAGCCCTGCAGCAGACACGTATTTCATCAATTAAGTCAGAGTGTTGGATTCTTATGTTGACTTAATGAAAGTAAGCTTATACTAAATGAACATGCTTGAGATTGCCAAGGAAGATGTTCTGGAGAGCCTGTGTCGTGACAACCCCTGGTGGGGCGAAGCCCATCAATCCGGAGGTGGCGCTTACACGCTGAAGAGAGCCTACTTCAAACCATTCACTGAACTGGCCCTCGATTGGAGCATACGCCGCTCGACCGTACTCATGGGGCCACGCCGTGTCGGCAAGACGGTCATGCTTCACCAGTTCATTGCGCAAGCGTTGCGCGAGAATCTTCCTGGCTCCAGCATCATGTTCGCTTCGATCGACACGCCGCTTTACAGCGGCATGCCGCTGGACCGGCTGTTGACGCTCTTCGAGGAGCAGACGCGGCACGATCCAGCAGGCCGTCGCATCGTCATTTTCGATGAAATCCAGCACTTGAAGGATTGGGAGCTCCATTTGAAGGTACTGACCGACCGGCACCCGAATACCCGTTTCATCGTTTCGGGATCGGCAGCGGCCGCGCTGAGACTCAAGAGCCATGAATCCGGTGCGGGCAGGTTCACGGACTTCTTCCTGCCGCCGCTTACCTTTGCCGAGTTTCTGGCCTTCAGAAATCTCGAAGACGCGTTGATCGTGACCACCCGTCATGCACCAGCGGTTCGCTATGTCGTGCATGACATCCAGCGCCTCAACGAAGAGTTCATCAACTACCTGAACTTTGGCGGCTATCCCGAGGCTGTTCTGAACGAGACCGTTCAGACCGATGTGCAACGCTTCCTCGGGCGCGACATCATTGACAAGGTTCTCTTGAGGGACTTGCCGAGCCTCTATGGCATTCGGGACATCCAGGAACTCAACCGCCTGTTCACCTCAATTGCCTATAACTCAGGCCAGGAGATCAGCCTCGACGGGCTGGCACAGAATTCCGGTGCCGCCAAGGCCACCATCAACAGGTATCTGGAATATCTCGAAGCCGCCTTTCTGATCGTACGAGTGTATCGGGTGGACGACACAGGCAAGTCCTTCCAGCGCATGCGCAACTTCAAGGTCTACCTGACCAACCCGTCGATGCGCTCGGCACTGTTTGCTCCGGTCCATGACGGCGACGAGCCCATGGGGGCCATGGCGGAGACTGCGATCTTCAGCCAGTGGCTGCATTCGGACTTGATGCGCGACATCCGCTATGCACGGTGGAGGCAAGGCAGAGCGGACCTGGAGGTGGACTTGGTCAGAATTGACGCGGCAAGATTCAAGCCATTGTGGGCCTACGAGATCAAGTGGTCCGACCGCTTCGCCGGAGACAGGTCGGTCGAGCTCATAGGCTTGGTTGAACTCGCAAGGAAGCACGCCGACATCCCGCTGCCCGTTGGAGCGACAACGAAGACCCTGACACGCGTGACTGAAGTCGACGGTGTCGAAATCAAGCACTTTCCGTGTGCGTTGCACTGCTATCAGGTCGGAAAAAACGTGGCGGAAGGACGTGCTCCCTGACCGGCCGCCGTCGAGCCGTTGCGAGGCCTTCCAACTGATGAGGGTCGCGACCGAACAAGGACGAAGGCGGGACGCCCAGGATACGCGCGCCGCTCCTGCAGGGAAGCGCTCGACGGCATGGTCAACTTCATTGCAGGGGATTCCGGACTTTCATCTTTCGGCAAGGCGTTGCAGATTCATCGCAATTCGATAGAATACAGGGCTTGCAAGCCAGTTCACGCGAGGATTGAGACATGTGGACAAGGGCTCTCGACATCGCACTTGGGAAGGTCGTCCAGATCGGCCTGCTGACGGTCGAATTGCCAAGTGGGAGGGTGCTCACGTTCGGAGACGGCAAGGGACCGCAGACACACGTGTCCCTTACGGACAACGCAACTGTCCGGCATATGGTGATCAACCCGGAACTTGCCGTCGGCGAAAGCTACATGAACGGAACGCTCGTCATCGAGGATGACGACCTCCACGGCTTTCTCGAACTGGTCCTCCGCAACCTTGACGGCCGGCAACGGGCCTGGTGGCAGCGCGCGCAACAGAAGCTTCGCACGACCGTCAGGCGGTTCATGCAGCACAACGCGGGCCGCATTTCCGTCAGGAACGTCGCGCATCACTACGACCTGTCGGGCGAGCTTTACGAGCTCTTCCTGGATGCGGACCGGCAGTACTCCTGTGCCTATTTCCGGTCGCCTGACGACACGCTTGAAGTCGCGCAGGAGCAAAAGAAGGCCCACATTGCCCAGAAACTGAGAATCGAACCGGGGATGCGCGTGCTCGACATCGGCTGCGGCTGGGGCGGAATGGGCCTCACGCTGGCACGGAACCATGGCGCCCAGGTTCTCGGCATCACGCTTTCCAAGGAACAGCTCGCGGTTGCGCAGGAGCGTGCGCGGGCCGAAGGCCTCGAGCAGCAGGTCGAGTTCCGAATGGCCGACTACCGCGAGCTTTCGGGACAGTTCGACCGGATCGTGTCGGTCGGCATGTTCGAGCATGTGGGGCTGCCGTATTTCGACGCATATTTCCGTTCCGTGCACGATCTCCTGTCTCCCGACGGGGTCGCGCTCATCCATTCGATCGGGATCTCCGAGGCACCCTGCGCAACCAATCCGTGGGTCGCCAAGTACATCTTTCCCGGCGGCTACGTGCCAAGCCTCTCGGAAATCGCCGCCTCGGTCGAGCGCCAGAACCTGTGGATTGCGGACATCGAGTCCCTCAGGCTTCACTATGCCTACACGCTCCGGCACTGGTTCGACCGGTTCGTCGCGAACGCCGACAAGGTGATCGAGCTTTACGACGAAAGATTCGTGAGGATGTGGAAATTCTACCTCGTCGCCTGCGAGCAGACGTTCCGGCTTCGGCGTCAGGGCGTGTTCCAATTCCAGATATCCCGCGAGGTCGATGCGGTTCCAATAACGCGGGACTACCTGTATTCCGGCACTGCGGACGCGGAACTGCGGGCCGCCGAGTAGACGGGACCCGTCAATGCAATGCTCGCAAGCCCGGACGGGAACCGCCGCTATCGCCGTCCTTCCCAGAACCAGGCGCCGATCATCAGAAGCGAGGCGAGAAGCAGCATGGTCCATGCCGGCAGAAACGGCGACACGCGGATGTCCGTCGTCAGATAGGCTTCACGGGGCGTGATCCCGATCCATCCGCGTCCCGACGCGACCTGGCCCTGCCGGATCCGGCGAATGTCCGGCACGCCCTCGGCAACCTTGTGCACGCCGCCGCGCGTGCCTGCCACCGGACCTGCCAAGAGCCCATCGCTCGCAATCGTGGCCTCGAACTCCTTCAGCGCCGCCGGTCCAAGTGCCGCGACACTTTGCTGGTCACCCTCGCTCAGCCTGTAGAGCCCTGTTTCCGGCGCCTGCCAGGTCAGCGAGTAGCGTCCAGGCGCGGTTTCTTCCAGCGGCAGCAGGGTGACTTCACCATCCGGCCCGATGACCTCGACATCCCCCACCTCGTCACTGATCGTCCGGCGCGTTATCGTCATGGTCAGACCCTCCGAGATCGCGGTCAGCGCTTCCTCTTCCAGGTCGGGCTCCTTCATCATCCAGTGCGCCAGCCGCCTGAGCAGCTCCAGCTGCGGACCGCCTCCTTCGAAGCCACGCGACCAGAGCCAGGCGTGGTCAGACGCGAGGAGAGCAACGCGCCCCTCACCGACCCGGTTGATTACCAGCAGGGGCGCGCCGTCCAAGCCGTCCATGAGCGCATGGCCGTCGCCCTTGGCAGCCACATCGATCTGCCGAAGCCACCGCCCCCAGGGCCGTTCGATGCGCGGCGCCGCTTCCTTGACCGGTTCCAGGCCCTCGGTCACCGGGTGGCGCTGGCCGATGCGGGTCACCTTCGGCAAGTAGGCCAATTCGTGCACCAGTCCGCTGGGCGCGGCCGGGAGAATCTCGGCAAGCGGCGAATGGTAGATTGATTCGGCCGTCGCAAAATCCGGACCCGCGGCGACCAGAAGCGCACCTCCGCCCTCGACATGCCGCCTGATGCTGTCGAGATAGACTGCCGGCATGATGCCGCGCAGCTTGTAGCGGTCGAAGATTATCAGGTCGAACTCGCCGACCTTGTCCAGGAAGAGCTCACGCGTCGGGAAGGCGATCAGGCTGAGTTCGTTAACCGGAACCCCGTCCTGCTTTTCGGGCGGGCGCAGGATGGTGAAATGCACAAGATCCACCGACGCATCGGATTTCAGGAGGTTGCGCCAGGTTCGCTCGCCTGCATGCGGCTGGCCGGAGACCAGCAGTACCCGCAAGCGATCCCGCACGCCGTTGATCTGCACGACCGCCGCATTGTTGCGACTGGTCAATTCGTTCGGATGTTCTGGCAACGTGAACTGAATGACGTTCATGCCGCCGTGCCGGAGCGTCACCGAAAGCCCGACATCCAGACCGACCGGCACCCGGACCCGGTCCGGCGCACCGCCATCCACGGAAATGTCTATGTCGGCGGCCGCGGGAAGGCCGGCCGGAACCGCTCCCTGGTCCTCGACCTTCAGCGTCAAGGTGACCGGCTCGTCAATGATCGCAAATGCCGGAGCATTCCGAATCAGAAGACGGCGGTCCCAGTCGTCGTCTTTCCCGGTCAGCAGCAGGTGCATCGGCGCCGGAAGTTCCGGAAGATGACCAATGTCATGCAGCTGCCCGTCGCTCACGAGAATCACGCCTGCAAGGCGCGCGCGCGGCTCGCTTGCAATCGCGTCGGCAAGCGCCTTCATCAGAAGCGTGCCGCGATTGCCGTCGCTGTCTTCCACATGAACCATGCGGAGCCCGACATTGCCGAGGGCGGCGACTTCCTCCTCGACCCTCGCGATCGCCTCCGCGGTCTGGGCAGGGCGAGTGTCGATGCCTTGACTCGCGCTTTCGTCAACCACCAGCAGGACCAGGTCCGAGAGCGCTTCCCGCTCCTCGATCTGGGTCGACGGGTTTGCGACCGCCATCAGGAGCAGCGAAAGGGCAATCCCGCGGACCCACCAGCCGGAAAGGCCGCCCCGGACGGCAATCACGATCAGGACCAGCGAGACTGCCGCCAAGGACCACAGCATCGCCCACGGAAGCAATGGCTCGAAGAAGATGCTGCGGACGACTTGCATGGCTCAGCCGAATCCCTGAAGTTGGCCGAACTGCCTTCGGGCCGGCGTTGGCAATGCGAGCGGCGCATGGAATGCCACTGTCGTGATGGCCTTGCAGGAGCGCGTCATTGCCCCAGCCTGTCCAGCAGGGCCGGAACATGGACCTGGTCCGACTTGTAGTTCCCGGTCAGGACGTACATGATCAGGTTGACTCCGAAGCGATATGCGATCTCGCGCTGGCGCTCGCCCGAAAAGCCGCGACCCACCGGAAACATGGGCCGTCCCTGCGCGTCCATGGCCCACGCTGCCGCCCAGTCGTTTCCGCCGATCACCACGGGCGTCACGTTGTCGTTGAGATTCCTGAACGGCATGCCCTCGGCCTGCGGCGCGTCGGCAGGCGCCGCCTCCACCCAGACGTCCCGGCTGGCATGACGGCCCGGAAAGTCCTGCAGGAGGTAGAAGGACCGGGTCAGCACGTGATCATGAGGAATTGGCTCAAGCGGCGGAACATCAAGTGACATCGCCAGCTGCCTGAGCTTGGTCGCGTTCGAGCCTCCCGACCCGAAACCGGATGTCCCGGCATCCCTTGTGTCGAAATGGATCAGCCCGCCCGCCCTGAGATACCGATTGAGCTTCTCATACGCCTCGGCCGACGGGCGTGGCTGCGCATCGGTCACTGGCCAATAC
>VYCX01000475.1 GCA_009843725.1 Boseongicola sp. SB0675_bin_26 | reverse complement strand
CAGAAATACGAAATAGTCCTTCTGCAACTTCCCGACGTCGCCGCGAAAGGCCTCGCCGTAGGTTTCCCAGAAGGTCACCAGCGCTTCGGCGTCCCGGCTCACCTGCTCGTCCTCGCCGTCGAGAGTCCAGTCAGCACCGCAGATGTTGGCTTGCCGCCTGTCCAGGTCAAGGGAGAAGGTCGGGTGGATGGCAGCCTGACCCTTGGCCTGGCGCCGGATCATCCCGGAGAACCGCTTGCGAATCGTGGCATCCAGCCTGACGGCCATCTTGTCGGTCTTCGGCCTTTCCTTGCGCAGCGCCGGCAGCACCAGATCGTAAATCTTCTCCAACCGCCGCCCCCGCTCGACCGACTCTTCGGCCTCAGCCGGTTTCGCGATCTGAATCACCTGCAACCCGCGGTCGGGTGCTAGCACCGGCGCTTCGACCGGTGACATGCCTTCTGCCGGGTCGCGCCGGTCTTCGGCGAGCTTCGCGAGCGGGAGCTCGGCGGATGCATGATCCCGGACGCGTCGATACTGGTCCTCGAAATGGTCCCAAGCGAGATCGTCATTGAACCGCATGAGCACCTCGTGCTGGTCGCCGAGCAAAGCCGATGTCGAGAAGTTGGCTGAGCCGGTCAGTACGGAACGGCATCCATCCGGCCCATCTGAGAGCAGGTAGATCTTCGCATGCGAAACATGGCCCTCGACCACCCGCACTCGCAAGCTGCCGTTGCGAATGCGGCCGAGAATCTCCTCCCTGCGCGACACGGAAATGCTCTGAAGCGCCTTACGAACGTCTTCCAGCGCGACCGTCTGCAGCGCAATGAGTGCGGCCATGTCGTTCACGGTTCGCGAATGGCCCATCACCACCTCGACGCTTGCGTCTTCGAACTGTTCGAGCAGCGAGACGAGCATTGGCACGCTTGCCGAATAGGTGAGTATCCGAATGCAGCGGTACCGCGCGAACTCGTCGAGATCGAAATGGCGCACTCCCAACGCCCGGGCATCGAGCACCTGTGTCGGCGTCCACGCGGCGTCCGACCCGAACAGCTCGGGAGCGTCAGTGTCCCCGGTGTCTCGCATGCTCGCGTATTTCGACATCTGGTTTGTCCTCAATTGGCTTGTGGATCCCAAGAGTGCTTCAGCCGTCAATGAGCATCCGTTCGAGTCCGTCCCAAGATGTTCGGACTGCGGGGCGCAAACGCGGATCGTTGAGGCCGAGCTCCTCAAGCATGCAGTCTCCCTTCCCGTAGTTGCATGGCGCGCACGTCACCACGACGTTCTCGATGTCCGTTCGCCCGCCCCTGCTGTGCGGGACAACATGATCGAATTGCATCCACATCAACTGGAATGCGGCATGCTGCTCCGCGTTTCTGTTGCTGGGGCTCCAGATCATGAGATCGGGATAAGCGGCCTGCAATGCCTTCGGTATGGCGTTTCGGATCAACGGCACGCCGCAGTAGACGCAATGGCGACCCCAGCGTGCCACGATTGCGTACTCGTCAGAGCGGTTCGGCTCTCGTTTCCTGTCAAGGTTCCCTTCGGCCGGTTCGGGCAATCCAGAGATGGAACGCCACCGGATGTATGTTGGTTGGTCAGGATTTGCCGCCTTCGATCCCCAGAGGGATTCCGTGAAGGCCCTTATGTCATCCCTGTCGGTTTGCAGGATCAGGCGAGCGGCCTCGTTTCGGTTGCCAGCCATGTGATGCGCGACAGCACGGTCGAGCAGCATCGCCGCCTCGAAAATCTCGGGAATCGGATTCCGCAAACACTCTCGTGGTGCCCAGAACGCATCATCGGCTTCTTCAAGCGACATGGGTTCAGCTTTCATGCTGAAACTGCATTGCCGCTTATGGCGTGTCGATTCAGGCCGTCAAGACCTGTGATTTTGTGCTGCGGTCCCGGCACAGCACAGAAACCGGCCCGCTGACTTTCTTGCTGGTTCCGGCCGTTCCGATGCACGCACTCTGGCTTGGCGAAACTACGGGTCGGGCACGTTGTCGACACCGGTTCCACCCCATGGATGACATCGGAGAATGCGCTTGAGTGCCATCCAGCCGCCCTTGACGCCGCCGTGTCTTTCAAGTGCCTCCAGTGCATATGCCGAACATGTGGGCTGAAAGCGGCAATGATGCCCGATCCACGGGCTGAGAGTCAGCCGGTATGCCCGGACGAGCAGAGCCAGGATCCAGGCAAGCGGACTCACTTGTGGACCTCGGCCAGAGCATGTCTCAGGTCTTCGAGCATTGTTGCGAAGTCGCGGCTGGCTGTCTCGTGGCGACGTCCGATCAGGACGTAGTCAAAGCCGTTCCGGCCATGTTCGGGCAGTATCAGGCGCGCCACTTCACGAAGTCGTCTTTTGGCACGGTTGCGGGTCACGGCATTTCCAACTTTCTTCGAGCAGGTGATTCCGACACGAATGCTCTCCGGCTCCTCCTCGCCGCGGTTTCGGATCTGGAGTACGAATCCGGGCGTGCTGCGACGCATGCCGGCCGCGGCCTTGAGGTAGTCGGCGCGTTTCCTGAGCGCGATGACTCCGTTGGTCTGCATGATGATCGGAAGTGTAAGTCGGAATGGTCAATACCGGAAGATCGCTTCACGACCGACAGTCTGCACAAGGATTGAAGGCGTGCCGGGGCGGGTTCGCAGGAGACCCCGTATGCAAGAAGTCAGTCAGGCGCTCAGCTTTTTCCGGCCGCGTCGACGGCGGGCATTCAAGATCCTGCGACCAGCCTTGGTTGCCATGCGAGCACGAAATCCGTGGCGCCTCTTGCGGACCGTGTTCGACGGCTGGAAAGTGCGTTTGGACATCTGAGCTCTCCAATTCGGCCGCGGAATCGGGCCTGACTGTTCCAAGGCCCGGCCAATAGGCGGATCATTTCGCCATGTCAACGTCCGGGCGATGATTCCATCGCAGAAGTTGGCAATGGAAGCTCAGGCCGCTGGCTGGTTGCAGGAGCGCTCCTTTCCGCTCCGTCTCGATGCACCTGACACGCGCCTCTAGTCGCCTCACCTGCACGAACGCCCGATGCGCACATTTCCACGCGACGCGATCTTGCCATCCTCATTACGCATCGTCGTTGTCGTGGCGCCAAACTTCGACCGCGAGCACACGGCGAACCGCCTCCCCGGCCGCCATTGTCGGCGGCGGTGGATTGTCGAGCGCCTGCAGCAGGGCCGGCCGGTCCCGCTTCGACAGCACCGTGGTTTGATGTTCACGCAGAAACCGCTCGGCCTCCCGTGCCGCAGACACCCTGACGAATGTCGCCAGCCTCACGCCCGTCAACTCGGCCGCGCGTGACATGCGCTCCTTGTCGCTTGGCCTCACCCGCATTTCCTGGTTGTTGGTAGCCTTCTCGTCCGAAGGCGCTTCGACATCGCTGAAGTTCAACACGGCGGTATTCTCCGGTTTGTTCCGACGATGTCGGTTCAACCCCGATGTGGGTCAATCTTGAGTTGCGCCGGAAAGGAATGAAGGCCTTGACAACAACTGTTTCATTACGAATGCGGCATGGAAATTCGCCCAGAGTGATGATTATAAGGGACTGACTATGAGCAACGAGACATCTCCGTTCGGCAGGCTCGCGAAGCGCCTGCCGCTTCTGATCATTCTGGTGGTTGCAGCTGTGGGTGCATTCACCTTGCGAGATCATCTCAGCTTTCAGGCGCTGGCGGACAACCGCGAGATGCTGATCGCCTTCCGGGATGCGAACTACCTGCTCACGGTTCTCGTGTTCATTGCGGCCTATGTCGTGATCGTCGCATTCTCGCTTCCGGGTGCCACCATCGCGACGCTGACGGGCGGGTTTCTGTTTTCCACGTTTCCGGGCGCGCTCTTCAACGTCACCGCTGCAACGATCGGGGCGACGGCGATATTCCTGGCTGCACGCATGGGTTTTGGCGAAAGGCTGGAACGCAAGCTGGACGCCTCGGAGGGCGCGATCAAGGCGATCAAGGACGGGATCGACAGCAACCAGTGGTCCATGCTTTTCCTGATCCGTCTCGTTCCGGCGGTGCCGTTCTTCGTCGCAAACCTGCTGCCCTCGTTTCTTGGAGTTCCGCTCCGCCGCTTCGTGATCTCGACCTTCATCGGCATCATCCCGGGGGGCGTGGTCTATACGTCGGTTGGTGCGGGGCTGGGCGAGGTCTTTGCCCGTGGCGAAACCCCGAATCTCGGAATCATTTTCGAGCCGCAGATCCTTCTGCCGATTCTCGGCCTCTGCGCGCTTGCGGCGCTCCCTATCGTGATCAAGGCCATACGCGGAAAGGCGTTCTGAGATGGAACGGATCAGGACGGACATACTTGTCATAGGTGCCGGTTCCGGCGGGCTTTCAGTTGCGGCCGGAGCCAGCCAGATGGGTGCAAAGGTCGTGCTTCTCGAAGGCCACAAGATGGGAGGCGACTGCCTGAATTTCGGGTGCGTGCCGTCGAAGGCCCTTATTGCCGCGGCCAAGCAGGCACATTCCATGAATGCGGGAGAACCGTTTGGCGTGACGCCCGTCACGCCGGAAGTGAACTATGCCGCGGCCAAGGATCACGTGCACAAGGTCATTGAAACGATAGCTCCGGTAGACAGCCAGGAACGGTTTGAGGGATTCGGCGTCCATGTGATCCGGGAATACGGGCGGTTCATTTCCCCGAGCGAAGTGCAGGCCGGCGATCAAGTGATAGACGCCCGTCGCATCGTGATCGCGACAGGCTCGTCGCCCTTCGTTCCGCCGATCCCCGGTGTGGACGAGGTCACGTACTACACGAACGAGAACATCTTTGATCTTCGCGAACGCCCTGGACACCTGCTGGTTATCGGAGGCGGACCGATCGGAATGGAGATGGCGCAGGCGCACGTGCGTCTTGGCTCGAAAGTGACCGTGATCGAGGGCTTGAAGGCGCTGGGCCGTGACGATCCCGAGGCTGCGAAAGTCGTTCTGGACAAGATGCGGGCCGAAGGCGTTGAGATTGTCGAGGACGCCTTGGCAGAGGAAGTCGGCGAAAGCGGCGGACGGATCACGGTCAGGACCACCCAGGGAAGTTTCACGGGCTCTCATCTGCTCATGGCCGTGGGCCGCAAGGTGAACATCGAGACGCTTGATCTTGACAAGGCCAATGTCGCGCATGACAGGGCGGTGAAGGTCAATGCGAGCCTCCGGTCAATTTCGAACCGCAAGGTCTACGCCATTGGCGATGCGGCCGGCGGTCTCCAGTTCACCCATGTTGCTGGATACCATGCGGGCGTCATCATTCGCTCCATGCTCTTTGGCCTGCCGGCCAGGGCCAAGACGTCCCATATCCCTTGGGTGACCTACACCGACCCCGAACTCGCGCAGGTCGGGCCGACCGAAGCCGAGGCCCGCAAGATCCACGGTTCCGCACTTGACGTGGCTCGTTTCGACTATCACGAGAACGATCGGGCAATTGCCTCGCGGAAGACGTCCGGTTTCGTCAAGGTCATGGTGGTCAAGGGCAGGCCGGTCGGCGCGACCATCGTGGGCGAGGCGGCCGGGGAGCTCGTTGGCGTATGGGCGCTCGCAATTGCGAATGGCCTCAAGATGGGTGGCGTGGCGGCAATGGTCGCGCCCTATCCGACGCTGGGCGAGATCAACAAGCGGGCAGCGGGAGCCTACTTCTCTCCCAAGCTCTTTGAAAGCCAAGCCGTCAAGCGAGTGGTCGGGATTGTCCAGCGGTTCCTTCCGTAGCGCTGGAAGAGTGTCATGTTGCTGAACACGCTTTCCGGCCGATTCCTGGTTCTGACGGTCCTCTTCGTGATGCTGGCGGAAGTGCTGATCTTCGTGCCGTCCGTTGCCAGATTCCGCCTGGACTACATGACGGACCGCTTGGAGCGGGCACAAATCGCTTCGCTTGCCCGACTTGCGGCAGACGCCATTGAGTTGGAACTCGAACGCGAGCTCCTGGAAAATGCAGGCGTCTTCAATGTCGTGCTGCGCCGCAACGAAGTGCGTGAACTGGTACTGTCATCGGACATGCCCAGCCCGGTGGCGGCTACATTTGACACCCGCCAGCCGGTGCCAGGTGCTCTGATTCGCGATGCACTGGCGAGGTTGCTGAAGCCGGGGCCCGAAGTCGTGCGCGTCATCGGGCATCCGGTGCAGGATGCGGGCCTCCTGATCGAGGTCACCATGCCGACCGGGCCGCTCCGGGAAGCGATGCTTGACTACGGCTTGCGAATCCTGATTCTCTCGGCGGTCATCTCGGCCGTGACGGCCACGCTTCTGTTCTTCGCGGTTCGTCAGCTGATGGTGAAACCCATGAGGGGCGTGGTTTCTGCCATGCAATCCTATGCCGAAGCGCCGGAAGACGCGCGGCGCATCATTGAACCCTCATCCCGCACGGGCGAAATTGGCGAGGCCGAAGCGGCGTTGAAGTCAATGCAGACCGAACTGACCTCCGTGCTGCGGCACAAGGAGCGCCTGGCCTCGCTTGGAAGTGCGGTCGCCAAAGTGAGCCATGATCTGAGAAACATCCTGACTTCCGCGCAACTCTTCGCGGACCGGATAGAAGCTTCCGACGATCCGGTTGTCGCCCGGATGCTGCCCAAGCTGATGAACTCGATCAGTCGCGCCGTGCATCTTTGTGAACGCACGTTGGCATTTGGCAAAGCCGAAGAGCCTTCACCGGCCCTCATGCTGATCAATCTTTCCGCCATTGTGGAGGATGTCGTCGATGCCGAACAACTGGCCACCGGAATGGAAAGCGTCGCGTTCAAGGCCGAAATACCGCCTGGAATGACCCTGCGCGCCGATGCCGAACAACTCTATCGCGTTCTGTCCAATCTTGTTCGCAACGCCAGGCAGGCGATCGAGGCGACCAAGAGCGACGGAGAAGTCCGCATTGCGGCGACCGAGGATGACACGTGCTGGCGGATTGAGGTCAGCGACACGGGGCCGGGATTGCCTTCACGTGCAAGGGAACATCTCTTCACGCCGTTTCAGGGTGGTGTCTCGAAGGGTGGAGCGGGGCTGGGTCTTGCCATCTCCGCCGAACTTGCGCGCGGTCACGGCGGCCAGTTGTCGCTTGGGCGAACCGGGCCTGACGGCACAACCTTCATAGTGACACTGCCCAAGGCCATAATCGAAGGAGATCAGGTCGTCACGTAGCGTCGCGCGGCCGTGCTTCTCCTGCTCCGGTTGAGACGGGCGGATTCTGCATGGTGCCCTGCAACATCACGCGCCGTGCGAACAAGGCCAGGATCAGCCTTGCAGTGGCCTCGACAGCCCGCTACCTCATGCCCGTTCGCGCTGGTAGCTCAGTTGGATAGAGCACTTGACTTCGAATCAAGTGGTCGGGGGTTCGAGTCCTCCCCAGCGCGCCATTCCGGCTTTGCCCCGGCGGGATTTGCACGCCTCCAAGTGTTCTGCGGTGGCGGACCACGGAGCTGCACCAACGGGGTCTGCGCGCAAGGTGAACGCGCTCAAAATCAGTCTTGCAATGGATTTGGCCGACCGATACACCCTGTCCACTCGTGCGCTGGTAGCTCAGCTGGATAGAGTGCTTGACTACGAATCAAGAGGTCGGGGGTTCGAATCCTCCCCAGCGCGCCACGTCTCAGCCTGATTGAGATCACACTGGGCGATCTCGCAGTTTGCCGCGGGGAAGCCGCCTTCTGCCGTGTGCGGTGGCTTGGAATGGCGCTGTCCGGCCAGTGACCAGGACAAGAGCGCCGCAAGCTGCCGAGATCGCTGAACTCAAATTGGGGAAGGGCCACGGGCCCGCGCGGTCCGCGACTTTGCATCCCTGAATTCCAGGTGCCATCGGTGCCGAGCAGAAGAGTTGCGCCTGTCTGCGAACTTTCTAGGTTGGGGCGATCAAGGTGGAGCGGCCAATGGCGGAAACCCGAAAGCGCGAACTCGGAGCGTGCTATTACCCTGAGCACTGGCCGGAAGGGATCTGGGCCGATGATGCCCGTCGCATGGCGGAAGCCGGACTGTCCTGGGTGAGGATCGGGGAGTTTGCATGGTCGAGGCTGGAACCCCGGCCCGGAAAGCTGGAATTCGAATGGCTTGACCGCGCCATCGAGACGCTGGGGCAGGCCGGCCTCAAGGTCGTTCTCGGAACGCCCACGGCGACGCCGCCGCGATGGATGCTCGCCCGTCACCCGGACATGGTCGCACTGGACGAAAGAGGCCGGCCGCGCGGTTTCGGATCGCGGCGGCACTACTGCTTTTCGCATGAGGGTTACCTGGAGGAGTGCCGACGCATCGTGACGCTGCTTGCCCGGCGCTACGGCAAGAACCCACATGTTGCAGCCTGGCAGACCGACAACGAATACGGATGCCACGAAACCGTGGTGAGCCATTCGGACGCGGCAAGGAAAGGATTCCAGGCTTGGTGCGCCCAGCGCTACCAGTCCACGGACGCACTGAATCGCGCCTGGGGCAACGTTTTCTGGTCGATGGAATACGCCGAATTCGACGATATCGGGCTCCCGAACCTCACCGTCACGACGCCGAATCCGTCCCACGTCCTCGCGTTTCGCCGCTACTGTTCCGATCAGGTCGTGCGTTTCAATCGCGCCCAGGCGAACATCCTGCGCCGCTACACGGATGCGCCGTTGATCCACAACTACATGTGCCGAATCCTGTCCTTCGACCATTTCGATGTCGCTGCCGACCTCGACATCGCCTCCTGGGACAGCTATCCGCTCGGTTACCTTCTTGATCGCCTTGACGCAGACGCAACTGAGAAGGAGCGATTCCTTCGCCAAGGCCATCCCGATGCCCAGGCATTCCATCATGACCTTTACAGGTCCGTCGGACGGGGCCGCTACTGGATCATGGAGCAGCAGCCCGGGCCAGTGAACTGGGCTGGATGGAACGTCGCGCCGATCGACGGGATGGCGCGCCTTTGGGCTTGGGAGGCCTTCGCGCATGGGGCCGAGGCGGTCTGCTTCTTTCGGTGGCGACAAGCGCCATTCGCCCAAGAGCAGATGCATGCCGGCCTTTTGAGGCCAGACGGTGCGGATGCTCCGGCGATCATCGAGGCCCGGCAACTGGCAGGGGAAATCGCCACGATGCCCGATGCCGGCACGACCAAGGCCAGGGTGGCGATCCTGTTTGATTACGCGTCATCATGGGCGTGGGAAGCGCTCCCCCAGGGTGCGGACTTCACCTATTTCGGACTGGCATTTGACACCTACAGGGCGCTTCGGCGTGCCGGGCTTTCGATCGATTTCCTTCCCGCTGATGCGAGATCTCTCGACGATTATGACCTCCTGTTCATTCCCGGCCTCCTGACCCTGTCCGACAGCCTCAGAACGGCGCTTGAAGCTTTCTCCGGCACGGCGATCATTGGGCCCCGAACGAACAGCAAGACGGAAGAACTCGTGATTCCGGATCCGTTGCCGCCAAACCTGCCCGATCTCGATGCCACGGTCTCTCGCGTCGAAAGCCTGCCTCCCTTCGCCCGTGTACCCCTGGAGGGCGGCGGGAACTTTCATCGCTGGTTCGAACATCTGGAAGGAGATGCCGCCGTGTCCACGGTCACCGTTGACGGCCGGCCAGCCGTCATGTCCCGTGGCAAGTTGCATTACGTTGCGGGTTGGCCGGACCGAACGGCATTCGATCTTCTTGTCGCCAGCGCTTGCGCCGCCGAGGGAATTGACGCCAGGGCACTGCCGGACGGTCTCAGGGTTCGGGACACCGCGACGCATCGCTTCGTCTTCAATTACGCGCCGGAACCCATGGATTTTGAAGGCACGACGCTTCCGCCCGCGGGTGTGCTCTGGCGCCCGATTTGAGCGATCACTCAGAAGGTGGCGATGTGGCACACAACGCAACGATCTTTCGTGGAGCAACTTCTGGCCTCGCACTCCGGCATATCCGACCTGCATGCGTGCCGGCCGCTCTGGAAGCGCGTTCGCTGCCAGCTTTGCCGGAGAAATGCGACGTGAATCCGAAGACGTGATAGCCGGCCGTGAACCGGTGTGCAGATCCATCGCCGGCATGATCGCCCGCCAGTGGCCGCGGCGCCGGCAACATCAGGTTTCGGCAAGTTGCTGCGGCATACGCATGTAACGTGTCCTGGGCGGAAGCGCGGGCTTGCACGGCACGGGCGCCAACGCAGGATGCCGCGGCGGTGTCGGGTGCCATTGAGTCGTTCCCGCTGACCTGCAATGGAGGAACGGCAAATTGTCAGGGAGCAGATCATGGCCAACGACGAATCCCGCCTTTTCCCTCACCCGCATCAGGACATCGAAGCCGCCCGGGAGGCTCCGGACACGCCACAGACACTGTCACCCGCATACCGGCTTGCCTTCGCGGATTCCGATTTTCTCTGTCGTGACGAACTGAGGCCGGTCCGCCTTCAACTCGAGCTTCTCAAGCCCGAGCTGCTGATGGAGGAATACGGTGTCAATTCCACCGTCGTCCTCTTCGGCGGGGCACGCATCCCGAGCCCGGAGAAAATGGGTACGGCAAAGTCCGAAACTCTCGCGGAACTCAGCCGGTACTACGAGGAAGCCCGGAAGTTCGCCCGCATCATCACTGAACGGTCGGCCGCAGGGTCAGGCGACGGCAGGAAGCAAGTGATCGTCACGGGAGGCGGCCCGGGAGTGATGGAGGCCGGAAATCGGGGAGCGGCGGAGGCCGGCGGCGTGTCGGTCGGGCTCAACATCGTGCTGCCGCATGAACAGATGCCCAACAAGTACATCACGCCCGACCTCAATTTCAACTTCCACTACTTCGCCATCAGGAAGATGCACTTCCTGATGCGTGCCGCTGCCATCGCCGTCTTCCCCGGCGGATTCGGCACCCTGGACGAGCTTTTCGAGACGTTGACGCTCATTCAGACGGGACGCATGCGGCCGGTGCCGTTCATCCTCTTCGGAAGTGACTTCTGGAAGCGCATCGTCAACTGGGAAGCCCTCGCGGAAGCCGGCACGATTTCTCCGAACGATCTCGAGATCTTTCGCTTTGTCGAGACCGCCGAGGAGGCGGTCGCGGTCATTGATGGCTGGCCGCAGGACATGTAACGCCATATGTGGCCCGAAAGTCCGGTGGCATTGTGGCGCCATCACGGGAATTTCGAGGCACGCGTGCAGTCGGGCCAGTCATGAAGGACTGGACGCCGTCCTGCCGAGCCTTGCCACTCAGAGCTTGGATCATCAGGGTGCGAGGGCCGCACCCCCGGTTTCAGGTCTCCGTGCGGTCAGGTGAGCGCAGCCGAAATGCGTCGCATCCTATGCCA
Organism: Boseongicola sp. SB0675_bin_26; assembly: GCA_009843725.1. Classification (GTDB taxonomy): domain Bacteria; phylum Pseudomonadota; class Alphaproteobacteria; order Rhodobacterales; family Rhodobacteraceae; genus JAJEFO01. Next base: position 104 of record VYCX01000475.1, on the reverse strand, counting down.
GTCCGGCTTGCGCGAGGACTTCCGCCCGGCTCTTCCGGTCCCGCTCAGTATCCGACTTGAGCTGGCCGCAGGCCGCCATGATGTCCTCGCCGCGCGGCGTGCGC
>VYCX01000185.1:7239-11322 GCA_009843725.1 Boseongicola sp. SB0675_bin_26 | reverse complement strand
CCACGACCTTGTCGATTTCCTGGTCGGCAAAGGGATGCAGCAACTGGTCGACGCAGATCCGCAGCCCGCGTGGGTCCGAGAAGAGCGTCGTCACGTCTCGGAACATGATTCCCCTGTGGGGAAAGTCGGCAATGGTCCGAATGTAGTCCTTGATTTCCTTCATGGGCAATCACGCTGCAGGGTTTGGCCGCCTGGGCGGGAGGAGCAAATTTCGATTCGTTCAGTGCAACACGCGGCCTGCGACGGCATCAAGCCTGGCGACAGCTTTCGGATCTCGCGCATCCGGCTGCGTCAGCACCGCGTGTTCGAGCGCCCGGTCGCACCCGTGCGGGCATTGGGGACGGGATGCGCCCAACCGCCTGGGCAGCCCCGCAGCAAGTGCGCGGCCCTTCTCGGCATTGCCCATCAAGGTCTTGATGATCTCTGTCACGTCGACTTCGCCATGATCCGGGTGCCAACTGTCGTAGTCGGTGATCATGGCAACCGTGGCGTAGCAAATCTCCGCTTCCCGCGCGAGCTTGGCTTCCGGCATGTTCGTCATCCCGATCACGTCGCACCCCCAGCGCTCCCGGTACATGACCGATTCGGCAAGCGTCGAGAATTGCGGGCCCTCCATCGCCAGATACGTGCCGCCGCGGTGCACCTTGGCACCGACCGCCTCCGCGGCTTCGGCCGCCACCGCTCCCAGTCGCGCGCAGGTCGGATGCGCCACGCTCACATGGGCGACGCAGCCTTCGCCAAAAAAACTCTTTTCGCGCGCGAACGTCCGATCAATGAACTGGTCAACGATCACGAATTCGCCTGGCGCCATGTCTTCCCGGAACGAGCCGCAGGCCGACACGCTGACGACATCCGTCACGCCAAGGCGTTTCAACGCATCAATGTTTGCCCTGTAGGGCACGGTCGTGGGCGAATGAATGTGGCCCCTCCCGTGCCGGGGCAGAAACGCCATTCTGACGCCTTCCAGCGACCCAGTCAGTATCCGGTCGGACGGCATTCCCCACGGACTCTCGATCAAGATCCACTCGGCATCTTCGAGACCCTCGATCTCATAGATCCCGCTGCCGCCGATCACGCCGATCACTGTTGCACCTTCACCCATGGCATTTCCCCAGATGTGCGGAGCGACGGTAGAAGACACCGACGCGGACAGCAACGCCCAACAGATGAATGCCCCTAGATCGTCCCGCGAAACCATCCGGGGCAAGGAAGTCTGTCCAGGCTGAATGCCTCGACAGCCAAACGCCCCAAGAGCAGGTGCGGGGTCAAGCGAGTCGCCGACGAAGAAGCATGCCGCCCGAGGGTTGATTCGATCCGATTCCAAGGGCAGGGTCCTGATCATGACGGTCCAGTACCCGGTTCCCTTCCAAAAATCCCGGCATGTGCCCGAACGCGTGGCATTCGATCGCCGCGAACTGATGGCCATCCTGAACGTCTACGGCCGCATGGTCGCCGCAGGAGAATGGCGCGACTACGGCATGTCCTTCCTGCAGGACATCGCGATCTTCTCTATCTTTCGCCAAACCGTGGAGCATCCGATCTACCGGATTGAGAAGCGGCCCAGGCTCCGGGAGAGGCACGGCATGTACTCCGTTGTCGGCATGGATGGCCGCATCCTGAAACGCGGCCATGACCTGAAGAGCGTACTGCGCGTCCTTGAACGGAAGCTCATCCGCATCGTCGAATAGCCCGCTTCCGTCACGGGCCATGCCACAGCCGCGTAACGCGCGTCGGCCGCAGCCGCGAGGTCACCGACCCCGTGTCTGTTGCCGCAATCCGGGCCGCCGCGGTCTCTGCCGGCTCCTCGACGACCGACATGTGGTGGGCGTTTGCATGGATGAGCGTGCCCTCGCCGCCGGCGATCGCGACGTGACCTTTCCAGAACACAAGGTCTCCGGCGTTCAGGGCATCGGTTGCCGAAAGGCGCTCTCCAGGCATGGCCTCCTGAAGATCGCTGTCCGGCGGGCACTCAAGGCCCGCCGCGTGGAACGCCGCCTGCACCAGTCCGGAGCAATCGATTCCGAAGCCGGAGTTCCCGGCCCAGACATAGGGCGTTCCCAGCATGACCCGCGCCCAGCCAGCGACGTCCCCGTCTCCCGAATCGAGTTTCGCCAGGTGCGCGGCAGGCACGTACATGCGATCCCTTGAGGTGATCCTGCACCATGCGCCGGATCGTTCCGTCACCCGGACCCCGGAGTTCAGGTGCAGGTCCCGCACGGGCAAGGCCTGGACGCTCGCGTTCGCCAGCGCGAACGTGGAGCGAACCGCGACCCTGTGCGTCGGACGGAAGGCCCTGTCCAGGCATGCCGACTCGACATGACCGACATACCCGTCCTTCGAGGAGTATCCGAAACTCCAGCCGCCTTCCCTATCGAGTTCGACAAACCTGTCGCCGAAAGTCAGCTGACGAACGGCTCGGCCCCCGGGCGAATGAAGCAGCCAAGCAGTTTCGGCGAGGCTGTACACCTTTCCGTCCGTGAAGAGGTCCGCGTCAACAATGCCCTTCAGGTCGCGCCTCGCCACGCGTCCGTTTGCCGCCAGGAATCTCCTGTCGCTCATTCGAGCATCTCCGGCAACGCCCTGTAGAGTGCACGGATGCCCTGCCCGGCTCCACCCTTGGGACGGCCTGGCGCAGATTCCCGAGTCCATCCGAAGATGTCGAAGTGCATGTAGCGCGGCGTAGCCGTGACGAAACGTCGAAGGAACAGCGCGGCCGTGATCGATCCCGCGAAACCGCCCTTCGGCGCATTGTCCAGATCCGCGATTCCCGGCTCGATCATCCTCTCGTACGGCTCCCAGAAAGGAAGTCTCCACACCGGATCCCGAACCGAAACTGCCGCCGCCTCCAGGACTGCCGCATCGCCGTCATCGGTTGCGTAGAACGGCGCGAGGTCCGTGCCCACCGCAACCCTGGCCGCCCCTGTCAGGGTGGCCATCGAAACGATCAGGTCGGGTTCGCCCTCGTCGGCCAGAGCCAGCGCGTCGGCAAGCACGAGCCGGCCCTCCGCATCCGTGTTGTTGATCTCGACCGTGAGACCCTTTCGCGAGGTCAGGATGTCGCCGGGACGGAATGCCTCGCCGGAGATGGAGTTCTCGACCGCTGGAATCAGGACGCGCAGCCGGCAATTCGCGCCGCCGTCCATCAACATGTGGGCGAGACCCAGCACGTTGGCGGCTCCGCCCATGTCCTTCTTCATCAATTGCATGGACGTGCCGGGCTTGATGTTGAGCCCGCCGGTATCGAAGCATACGCCCTTGCCAACCAATGCAAGGGACGGACCGCTGCCACCCCATGACATGTCAATCAGCCTCGGCTCCCTGGAACTGGCCCGCCCCACTGCGTGGATCATCGGAAGGTTCCGCCCCGGCAGCGCGGCGCCGGTCGTGACTTCAACGGTCATTCCATGGGTTCCCGCAAGATCGCGGGCCGCCGCCTCGAGCTCGTCCGGTCCCATATGCGAGGCTGGCGTGTTGATCAGGTCGCGTGCCAGCGCCTCGCCGCGCGCGATCCGTTCCAGCATTGGCGCATCGACGCCCTCAGGCGCCAGAAACATGGCCAGTGGTTTCGAATCCGGGACGAACCTGTCGAACCGGTAGCCTGCGAGCAGCAAGCCCAGCGCGGCCTCGGCAAGCTCGTCGCCCTCCAGGTCGCACTCAAGCCGCCAGACGCCCTCGGGCAGTTTCCCGCGCAGTCCCGCGGCCAGGAACCGGCCCCGTGCGCGGTCCTTCCCGCTTCCAAGGCCGCCGACGGCGCCGCCCAGGCCACCCTTGAATGGCAAGGGGAGGACTTCTCCGGCACGGGCCTTGAAGCCCGCTGCGCCGACCCAGTCTCGCGTCGCCTCGTCTTGCGCCGCGATCCAGTCAGCGAGCCCTTCCTCCTTCACCAGAAACAGCGGCCTCGCCGCAGATGCGTCCGTCGAAAATGCGAGCACTGTCAATGCACTTCCCCCCGGGCAGATTTCAGCAAATCCTATGCCAATCGGCAGCACGTGTCATGCCGGCAGCGCGACCTGCCGAAGCAGGTTGCGTCCCGAACCGGACCGACGCCAGTTCACGATGCGTCAAGACGTCTTGCAGGCGCCC
>VYCX01000185.1:0-7229 GCA_009843725.1 Boseongicola sp. SB0675_bin_26 | reverse complement strand
CGGCCGCCAGTGTTACTGCTTTCACGAAAACACGCTGTCAATCGAAGGCCATGCCTGCAAAGCCTCGAATCGGGAAGGAAGCCCATGGAACACGCCCGCGCGCTGCCAAGCCACTTGGTCGAACGGTACAAAGGCTGGAAATCATCGACATTTGCGGAAAGCCGGGCCCGGTACGAGCACCTTGCGGACGAGGGCCAGAAGCCGCCGGCAATGGTGATTTCATGCTGCGACAGCCGGGTCCAGGTCACTTCGGTCTTCAACGCCGGTCCCGGCGAGTTCTTCATGCATCGCAACATTGCGAACCTTGTCCCGCCCTGCACGCCGGACGGGAACATGCACGGCACGTCGGCAGCCATCGAATATGCAGTGACGGCACTCAAGGTCGAGCACCTGATCGTGGTTGGGCATTCAAGCTGTGGCGGAGTCGCGGGGTGTCATGCCATGTGCTCCGGCCAGGCCCCTGAACTTGAAGACAAGTCGAGTTTCGTCGGGCGCTGGGTGGAGATCCTTCGCCCGGGCTATGAGCGTGTCGCTGCCCGAAAGGACGGAACCGACCCGATCCGGGCCCTCGAACATGAAGCCGTCGTGGTCTCGCTCGAGAACCTCATGACCTATCCGTTTGTCGAGGAAGCGGTCGCTGCGCGAACGCTGTCACTCCACGGCCTCTGGGTGAACATCCGGAGCGGCGACCTGCTGCAGTACATGCCGGAAACCGGTGAATTCGGGCCGGTCTGACCAGGCCTGCGCCACGAGCCGGGCCCGGACGAAGAGGTCCGGGCACGGCTCATGGCAAAGCATGAACAGGCTCCCTCGCCATCTGGGCGGATCCGACAGGCGAGCTGGCTTGGCGCAGCACTGCCGACGGTCGTTCACGCGACCGCCTTGTCCGCCTTTTTCAGCACCCGGTTTCCCAAAAGCTCTGCGATCTGAACCGCGTTCAGCGCCGCGCCCTTCCTCAGGTTGTCCGAGACGCACCAGAGGTTCAGGCCGTTCTCCACCGTCGGGTCCTGCCGGATCCTGCTGATGAACGTGGCGAAATCTCCAACGCACTCGACCGGCGTCGCGTATCCCCCGTCCTCACGCTTGTCGACGACCATGACGCCGGGGCTCTCGCGCAGGATTGCGCGCGCTTCGTCTTCATCCAGGAATTCCTCGGTCTCAACATTGACTGCCTCGGAATGACCCACAAATACCGGAACCCGCACGCAGGTTGCCGTGAGCTTGATCGAGGGGTCGACGATCTTCTTCGTCTCGGCGACCATCTTCCATTCTTCCTTGGTCGAACCGTCCTCCATGAAGACGTCGATGTGCGGAATCACGTTGAACGCAATCTGCTTCTGGAACTTGTTCACCTCGATGTCGGACACGGGATTGTAGATCGCCTTGGTCTGGTCCCATAGCTCATCCATGCCAGCCTTGCCCGCTCCGGAAACGGACTGATAGGTCGAGACAACGACTCGCCTGATCCTTGCACGGTCATGCAGCGGCTTCAGCGCAACCACCAATTGTGCGGTTGAACAGTTGGGATTGGCAATGATGTTCTTGTTCCTGCAATCCGTGATCGCGTCCGGGTTCACTTCCGGAACGATCAGGGGAATGTCCGGGTCGTAACGATAGAGGGACGAGTTGTCGATCACGATGCAGCCCGCCTTGGCCGCCCGAGGGGCATATTCCCTGGTCGGGCCGGATCCGATCGCGAAAAGCGCCATGTCGAACCCGTTGAAGTCGAAGACGTCCAGATCCTTCGTCTTGAGAGTCCTGTCACCATGGCTGACTTCAGTGCCGAGCGACCTGCGGCTCGCAAGCGCCACGACCTCGTCGGCGGGGAACTGGCGTTCAGCCAGGATGTTGAGCATTTCGCGGCCCACGTTGCCCGTGGCGCCGACGACTGCGACGCGATAACCCACCTTGGCCTCCTGTTGGCTGGGACGATGCCCAATATCGCCGGTTCGCGCCAGAGAAAAGGGGGCTAATCGTCCCGGGTCGCGCCCACGCATGAATCGAAGCCGGCCAGCGACCTGCAGCCAAACCGAAATGCCGGCGGCGTGCTTGCGCCGTTTCCCGCCTGCGGCGGGATGCGGCGTCGGTTGCCCTTTGACCTCCCGTCCCTTTCGAAGCACGTTCTTGGCCATGAGCACCAGCCTTCCCTACCGGCCCTGCGCGGGCGTGGCGCTGGCCAACGGCCAAGGTCTCGTCTTCACCGGCGAGCGCGTGGACACGCCTGGCGCCTGGCAAATGCCTCAGGGTGGCGTGGACAGCGGCGAGACGCCTCGAGCTGCGGCGTTTCGCGAGCTTGAGGAAGAGACGGGCGTGGCGCCGGCCTTGGTCACTCTTGAACGCGAGCATCCGGACTGGATTCTCTACGACCTCCCTGAACACCTCGTCGGCAGGCTGTGGAACGGCCGCTATCGGGGACAGATGCAACGATGGTTTCTGATGCGGTTCCATGGCGCTGACAGCGACATCGACCTGGACCAGGAGCACCGCGAATTCTCGCGTTGGCGCTGGTCCGCTCCGGACGAAGTGATCGGAAACATCGTCCCATTCAAGCGAGATGTCTACGAGCAGGTCATCGCGGCGTTCCGCCCGCACCTGTCTGTCTCTCCGTAGAAGCCTCGCATTCCTGCCCGACGCATGATGCCGCCGGGATTCCGTTTCCCGTCCGGGCCATGTCGGCCGTGTCCTTCGTGCCGTCTAGAAACTCGCTTTTCCTCCTTGGCCCGCGGCGATAAACCCGCTGCATGCCGAAAGGGAAAGTCGACACGAAGGCGGTTGGGCTGGATGCGGGGGTCGGCTTCATCCGGTGGCTGACCGGCGCCGAGAGCCTGCACTACGGCTTCTGGACCGATCTGGAACCCGTCGCGGGAAACACTGGCAAGGCCCAGGAAGCATATACCGAAAGGCTCCTCGGCTACCTGCCCGAAGGTCGGCTCTCGATTCTCGACATCGGCGGCGGTGCTGGAGAGACCGCCAAAAAGCTCGCTGATCTCGGCCACGGGGTGGACATCGTCGTGCCATCCCGCCTGCTTGCGGAGCGCTGCCGCGCCAACGCGCCGGATGCGCGCATCCATGAAACGACCTTCGAGGCGTTTGAAAGCGACACCGCGTTCGATCTGTGCCTGTTTTCGGAAAGCTTCCAGTACATCCCGCTCCAAGTCGCTCTGGACAAGGCTCTGCAACTGGCCGCTCCGGGCGGCCATGTCCTGATCGCCGACTGCTTTCGGTCCGAGGATTTCGAGCCGGACGGCGAAACACGGATCGTGGGCGGCGGACATCCGGTTGAGGAATTCCGGGCAGCTCTCGAAGCCTGCGACGGAGCCGTGCTTCGCCAGGAGGACATTACCGAAGCGGTCGCCCCCTCGATCGACATCGAGCAAGGGCTGTTTCACGTCCTTGGCGATGCGGTCACGCGCGTTGATGCCGAGCTTTCCGCGAAGCGGCCCGTAATGCGCTGGCTGCTGGCGGGCGCAGCCAGGCTCGCATTCGGCCGCCGCCGCCTGTACCGGCTGGACAGGCGGCTTCGCGGCAATGCGCGCAGCAGCACGGTCTTTGTCCGGAACAACCGCTACCTCGTTACGCTGATCCAGAAGAAGCAGGCGCGCGCGGTGCGCCCCGGACCGAACGCCGTCACCGCTTGAAGACGGTTTTCCGACCATGTCTTGCGGAGTTGAAGACGGGTCGGAAAAGAAAGCTGGCGAAAAGAACAAAAAGCGAATATCGTGCTTCGAGCCGCAGAACCCGGACCGTATCAGGACATTGCCCGTGAGCTTCGCCGAACTCAGCGCCATGTCGAACTTCACCTTCCTCACCGGTGCTTCGCATCCTGAGGAATATGTCGACCGTGCCGCGCTCCTTGGCCTCTCGGCCATTGCGATTGCGGATGTGAACTCGGTTGCAGGCGTTGTGCGGGGACATGCCCGCGCCCGGGAAATCGCGCGACAAGTGAAGGAACGCCTGGCCAGCGACCTGATAGGCCCGCCCGCCCCGATGAAAGGCTGGGAAAAGAAGAGACAGGTTTTTGAAAGCTATCCGGGTGGCAAGGCGCGCCGGAAGAGCGGCACCCTTGCATCAGAGGAGCTGGAAGGCCTGCCCGGCAGCCCGCATGCGGCGGCTGAAACCGGAGCGGAACCTTCATCGCTGGAAACCTCCGCCGCCATACTGAACGTGCCGCGCCTGATTCCTGGTGCACGGATCGTGCTCGACACCGGCTTTTCCGTCACCGCGCTTCCGAAAACCCGCAAGGGCTGGGGCAATCTTTGCCGCCTTGTCTCGCGCGGGCGGCTTCGGGCAAAGAAGGGCGACTGCCTCCTCTACATGGATGACCTTGTCGAATTTGGCGCGGACCTCGCCCTCCTGATCCATCCGCCCGAGGAGGGAAGGCCGAAGGGCAGTGCCGAACACGGCCCTCCCGGGCAAGGGAAAGCCGGCGACGCTCCCAAGGCAGGAGGTGTCCGGAACGCCTGGCGGGCACAGGCCAACCGGTTGTCACGCCGCTTTCCCCGGGACAGCCATCTCGTGATGAGCCCCCGCTATGACGGGCAGGACGCCGAACGCTTCGACAATCTCGCCAGGCTTGCGAGGCGGATCGGCCTTCCTGCCGTCGCCTCCGCAGCCCCCCGCATGCATCACGGCTCCCGCCGCAAGCTCGCGGACGTGCTGGCCGCGATCCGCATCGGCGTGCAGGTCAAGGATCTGGGCCGCGCAGCCCTCGCGAATTCCGAGCAGAGATTGCGGGACGAGGCGGAGATGCGCCGCCTGCTCGGCCCCCATGGCGAGGCCGTTGACCGCGCCGCCCGGCTGGCGGCATCCCTCGCCTTCTCGCTCGACGAGCTTCGCTACGAATATCCCTCGGAAGTCGCCGAAGGCCAGTCCGCCGCCGAGCGCCTGCGCGAACTTGCCTATAGGGGGCTCGAGAACCGCTATCCCCGGAACTCTGCCCCCGGGCGTGTGCGAAACCTTCTCGAGCATGAACTGGCGTTGATCGCCAAGCTGGAATACGAACCGTATTTCCTCACCGTCTACGACGTGATGGATTTCGCCCGTTCCAGGGGCATTTTCTGCCAGGGCCGGGGAAGCGCCGCAAATTCGGTGGTATGCTACTGCCTCCGCATCACCTCGGTTTCTCCGGAGATCGGCTCCATGGTCTTCGAGCGCTTCGTCTCGGAGGCCCGGGAAGAGGCGCCCGACATCGACGTCGACTTCGAGCACGAGCGCCGCGAGGAAGTGATCCAGCACATCTATGACAGATACGGGCTGGATCGGGCCGGGCTCTGCGCCACGGTCGTGCATTACCGTGGCAAGCGCGCAATCCGCGAAGTGGGCCGCGCCATGGGTCTCACCGCAGATGCGGTCAGCGCGATCTCGTCCCAGCTCTGGGGCTTCTTCGACACCTCCGGCATGGCGGAGCAACGGCTCCGCGAGGTCGGCTTTGATCCCGACGACCGCCATCTGTCGCAAACGCTCGAGCTTGTCTCCCAGATCCAGGGCTTTCCCCGCCACCTCTCGCAGCATGTCGGCGGCTTCGTCATCACTGAAGGCCGCCTCGACGAGCTTGTCCCCATAGAGAACGCCACCATGGAGGGCCGGACCGTCATCTGCTGGGACAAGGATGACATTGACGCCCTCGGGATCCTGAAGGTCGATGTCCTGGCCCTTGGCATGCTCTCCTGCATCCGGAAGGCGTTCGACCTGCTCAGGCTCCATCACCGGATCGACCACTCGCTGGACAAGCGACCGCCCAACGAACCGAAAGTCTACGACATGCTCTGCAAGGCAGACTCGCTTGGCGTCTTCCAGGTCGAAAGCCGCGCCCAGATGAGCTTCCTGCCACGCATGAAGCCACGCGACTTTCACGATCTCGTCATCCAGGTCGCCATCATCCGCCCGGGGCCCATCCAGGGTGACATGGTCCACCCCTATCTCAGGCGGCGGAACGGCGAGGAGAAAATCGAGTATCCTTCGGGCGAGCTCGAGGAGATACTTGGCAAGACCAACGGCGTGCCCCTGTTCCAGGAGCAGGCCATGCAGATCGCCATCACTGGCGCGGGCTTCTCGCCGGACGAGGCGGACCGGTTGAGGCGCTCGCTCGCCACGTTCAAGAGACATGGGAACATCAGCGATTTCCGGAACCGCTTCCTCAAGGGCATGCGCGAAAACGGATACGAGGACGATTTCGCCGAGCGCTGCTTTGCCCAGCTTGAAGGCTTCGCAAGCTACGGGTTTCCCGAAAGCCATGCGGCTTCCTTCGCAATCCTCGTCTACATCTCGGCCTGGATCAAATGCTTCCACCCGGGCATTTTTGCCTGCGCACTCCTGAACTCCCAGCCAATGGGCTTCTATGCTCCGGCCCAGATCATCAGGGATGCCCGTGAGCACGGCGTCGAGGTGCGCCCGCTCGACATCAACGAGTCCGCCTGGAACAACATCATGCAACCAGGTGGCGGTGGCGGACTGGCCTTGAGGCTTGGCTTCCGGCAGATGAAGTCCATGAGCGAGGAGGACGGGATCGGGATCATGGCTGCTCGCGGCAACGGATATCGCTCGCTCGAGGACGTCTGGCGCAAGGCCGGAACCAAGCCGCGCGTTCTGCAAGCGCTGGCTGAAGCCGACGCTTTCGGGAGCCTCGGGATTTCGAGGCGCGACGCAATCTGGGCGGCAAGCGCCATCGCCTCGACCAAGCCCCTTCCGCTTTTTGCCAGCGACCTCGACGGCGAAGCCGTCAAGGAACCCGCAGCGCACCTGCCTGAAATGACCCCGGGCGAGCACGTCGTCGAGGATTATGTCACGATGCGACTGACGCTCCGCGCCCATCCAATTGCCTTTCTCAGGCACCGGCTGACGCCGCAAGCGCAGCCCCACGGCATGCAGGCACGAAGAGGAAAGCCCGGCGGCTGCCTCCTTCCCGGGGACAGTTCGGAACCATCCCGGTCCCGGGAGCGCATGAACCGTCCGGCCCCTGCAGAAGGAACGGCCGGGAGCAGCCCCTTGCACCAATCCAGCCAGGCCCCGTGACCTGGCTCCAGAACCGAACGAGGACCAGACAATGCCCGACTCAGTCGACGACAAGCCACGCTGCTTTGGCTCAAGGTCAAAGCTCTATGCCCGTTATCACGACACGGAATGGGGCGTGCCGGTTCATGACGACCGGACGCTCTTCGAGATGCTGATTCTCGAAGGCGCCCATGCGGGCCTGTCCTGGGAAACGATCCTGAACAAGCGCGAGGGCTATC
>VYCX01000406.1:5613-11583 GCA_009843725.1 Boseongicola sp. SB0675_bin_26 | reverse complement strand
ATCGTCTTGCCCGCCAACGCGATCGAGGCCTTCGGCGATGCCTTCAAGATGCTGACGGGAAAGACGCAATGACGTTCTGGTCGATTTGGTGGGTCTGGATGATCGGTGCGCTGATCCTGGCAATCCTTGAAGTCCTGGTGCCGGCCCAGGTGTTTCTCGGCTTCGCGATCGGTGCGGCACTGGTCGGTCTCGCCTTGATGGCCGGCATCCCCGGCCTGGCCGGCTCCCTGTCGGCTCTTGCCTTGGCCTTCGCCGTGGCGTCGCTTCTGGCATGGATCCTGGTGCGCCGCCTGATGGGAATTCGGAAAGGGCAGGTGAAGCACTTCGACCATGACATCAACGAGGACTGACGGCATCGCGGGGTGCGTCCCGTCAATGCCGGTCGTCCCGTCCGCCGACGAGATACTGCCGGACATGCCGGACTACTCGGTGGAAAGGATGCTCCTTGCGGGCGGGGCCCGAGAAGTCGCCGGAGTGGACGAGGCGGGACGGGGTCCCTTGGCGGGGCCCGTGACCGCCGCTGCCGTCGTGCTTGACGCCAGCGCCCTTCCTTCGGGGATCAACGATTCGAAGATGCTCGGGCCGAAGGCGCGCGTCCGTCTCCTTGAGGAGATCATGGGCTGCGCGAAAGTTTCCGTGGCGCACGCCTCGGTCGAGGAAATCGACAGGTTGAACATACTTCATGCGTCGCTTCTCGCCATGCAGCGTGCCGTGGCGGGCCTGCGCGGCACGCCGTGCCACGTGCTGGTTGACGGCAAGGTGGTGCCCAGCGCCCTTGGCTGCGATGCGACGGCTTTGGTCAGGGGCGATGCCCGCAGCCTTTCGATTGCAGCAGCGTCCATCATGGCCAAGGTGACCCGTGACCGGATCATGCAGGACCTGGCCCGGGAGTTTCCAGGCTACGGCTGGGAAAGAAACGCCGGATACCCTACGAAGGCGCACCGGGAGGCGCTCGCAGATCTTGGGGTGACTCCGCATCACAGGCGTTCGTTCGGGCCCGTCCGGGAATTGCTTTGACGGCAGCCTGTTTCGGGCTTTCGGAAATCGCGCATGCAACGACAGTTCCGCGGGAGGGTCGAGGCCTCCTGCGGAACCCGAGCCGCCGGCCCGTGACATTCCTGGCGTCAGCCGATGCGCCCGCGCACGCCGCCGGTCTGCGCACGGTCCAGGAGGAAATGGTCGAGGATGACGCTGGCCGCCATTGCTTCGGCCACTGGCACCGCGCGGATGCCGACGCAGGGATCGTGCCGGCCCTTGGTCACGATCTCGGTGGCATCGCCGGCCTTCGTTATGGTCTTTCGAGGCGTGAGGATCGACGACGTCGGCTTGACCGCGAACCGGACCACGATGTCTTGGCCGGTCGAGATTCCGCCGAGAATGCCGCCGGCATGGTTTGAATCGAATTCGGGGCCGTCCGTTCCCATTAATATCTCGTCCGCGTTTTCCGCGCCTGCAAGCCGTGCGGCCGCCATGCCTTCGCCGATTTCCACGCCCTTGACGGCGTTTATGCTCATCATCGCAGCCGCAAGGTCCGCGTCGAGCTTGCCGTAGACTGGCGCCCCCAGCCCCGGCGGACATCCCCGAACCGTCACTTCGATGATTGCGCCGATCGAGGAACCGGACTTGCGAAGGCCGTCGAGGTAGGGCGCCCAGTCCTCGGCCGACTTCGCGTCGGGCGTCCAGAACGGGTTGCGATCGATTTCCGCCCAATCAAAGCGGCCGCGATCGATTTCCCTGTCACCCATCGCGACCATGTAGCCGTTGATCCGAAGGCCGGGAACGAGCTGTTCGAGCGCAGCGCGCGCCACACCGCCTGCAGCGACGCGCGCGGCCGTCTCGCGGGCGGATGAACGACCGCCTCCCCGGTGGTCCCGGATGCCGTATTTCTGCCAATATGTGATGTCGGCGTGGCCGGGACGGAACTTTTCGGCAATGTCGCCGTAGTCCTTCGATCGCTGGTCGGCATTCCGGATCATGAGCAGGATCGGCGTGCCGGTGGTCTTGCTCTCGAAAGTGCCGGACAGGATCTCCACTTCGTCCGCTTCACGTCGCTGCGAGGTGTAGCGGCTCTGGCCCGGCCTGCGCCTGTCGAGCCAGACCTGGATCTGCGCGGGTTCGAGCGGGATGCCCGGCGGGCAGCCGTCAACCGTCGCGCCGAGAGCGGGCCCGTGGCTTTCGCCCCAGGTCGTGACCCGGAAAAGATGTCCGTATGTATTGACGCTCATGATGCCGCTCCTGCGGACCTAATACCCGCTCTCCCGGTTCAGGGAAAGGCGGCGAGGGCCCCGTCGATCGGACGTTCGGTTGTTACGGAAGCGGATTGACATTCGCCGCGAATTCCTATTTGTTCGTCAACAGAACGAACTAAAGGGAAGATCGTGGCCAGCCAGTCCCTGATTTCCAGGCGAATGTCCCAAAGCGCCGTGATTCAGGCGATCGCCAGCTTTGGGCCTGTCTCCAGGGCCAGCGTCGCAAAGATCACCGGACTCTCCAAGCAGACCGTTTCCGAAATCGTAGCGAATCTCGAATCTGAAGGCTGGGTGCGCACTGTCGGACAGACCGAGGGACACGTTGGCAGACGTGCCGTCGTCTACGAGATCTCCCCTTCGGCCGCGACGATTGCCAGCGTCGACCTCGGCGGCACCAAGGTTCGGGTCGCCCTTTGCGATCTGACCGGAAACGTGCTGGCGGAGCGTGTCGAGCCCACCGAACGCACGGGCGGCATCAACGTCGTTGAGCAGATCGCCCGCATGGTGCGCCAGACGGTGTCGGACCAGGCGGGCTCTCTCGGGGATCTGCATATCGCCGTGGTTGGCGTGCCCGGAGTTCCCGATCCAAGGAGCGGCGCCATCCTTCTGGCACCGAACATTTCCGGAATCGACAGGATCGATCTTGCAAGTTCGCTCAAGGAACGCCTTGGCTTCGAGGTGTTTGTCGAGAATGACGTGAACCTTGCCGCGCTCGGCGAGCACTGGTTGGGAAGCCGAGGCGAAGACGACAACCTGGTCTTCATCTCGATCGGTACCGGCATCGGTGCTGGCATCGTCATCGGCGGCAACCTGCTGCGTGGAAGCTTCGGTGCGGCCGGAGAGATCGGGTTCCTTCCCTTCGGAGCGGATCCGTTCGAGGCGGAAAGCCTGAAGATCGGCGCGCTGGAGCGGGTGGCGGCGAAAAGCGCAATCATCGATCTCTACAGGTCGCTCTCGAATCGCACGGCGGACGTGCCGGGCGTGTTCGACGCCGCGAGCGAAGGGAACGCCGCTGCGATCGAGACGCTCGACGAGGTCGCGAGACAGGTTGCGCGGGCGGTAACGGCCATCGTGGCAGTGGTCGACCCGTCCGTGATCGTCATCGGTGGCTCGATCGGATCGCGCGACGAGCTTCTGGACCGGATCGCCCGGTTCGTGTCGGACTGCTATCCGCGAGCGGTCGAGATCAAGAAGTCGCAGCTTGGCGATCACGCCACGCTTGCAGGTGGCGCATCCGTCGCGCTGTCGCACCTGCACATCTCGATCTTCGCCGAGGGGCAGAAGGGCGCGGAGATCTCCGTACCCCCTCCAGCCATCGAGAATTTCAAGGCGGTAGCGACATGAGCGCCGCTGAACTGGCCGCCTCGCTCGCGCAGGCGCAGGATGCGAAGGCTGACATCGAGCTGCTGCGCAACGCTCTCGCGGTCGAAAGCGTGACGGGAAACGAGACTCCCTTCGCGCGATTCCTCGAAGACCGGTTGCAGGAGATCGGCCTCGACACGGGGCGCGGAGAGTTCATTGAAGGCCGGGAGAATGTCTGGGGCGCCGGCCCTTCCGGCGGCGGGTCCGGGTCAAGCCTGATGATCGTCGGCCATTCGGACGTGGTCCATACGCGGGGCTGGAAGGAGCACTGGCAGGACGATCCACGCTCCGACCCCTTCGCGGGCGTCGAGAGGGACGGCGCGATCTGGGGGCGCGGTGCCAGCGACCTGAAAGGCGGCATCTGCGCGGCCGTCGCCGCGCTCCGGCTGCTGCGGAAAGCCGGCCACGAGCTGGCAGGCGGGATCACGCTGGCCTTCGTCGGGGACGAGGAAAGCGGCGAACCGGGCACCGGCGTCAGCGCCGGGGCGAAGGACCTCGTCCGGCGCATCGAATCCGGCCAGATCGCCCGGCCCGACTTCGCCGTCTATGTTGAGCCGACCGGTCTGGACGTCTGTACCGCCCAGATCGGGTTCTTCATCGCCGACGTGACCGTTGCCGGCAGGACAGCCTATTTCGGCACGCCGCAGCACGGCGTCGATGCGCTGAAGGCGACCCATGAACTGCTGTCGCGCATCTGGGCGCACGAGGCCGATCTGGCCGACGGCCCGTCGCATGACCTTCTGGGAGCTTCGTCGATCCTTGCGACAGGCATCGAGGGCGGGGGCTTCATTGCCGTGCCAGGCGAGTGCAGGCTGTCGCTGATCCGCAAGCTGCGCCCCGGCGAGGACATGGACGAAGCCGTGGCCGGTTTCGAGACAGCGCTGGCGCTCGCCGATCTGGCCGACGGCATTTCAGTGTCCATCGACTACCCGGCAGGGCGCGACCACGACTTGGGCGGAACGCCCGTGGAGATCTCCCGGGACACGCCCGCCGCCCGCTTGCTGCAGGCCTGCATCAGGCAGACGCGCCCGGATGCCGGTCGGATCGGCGGGGCGCCCTACTGGTCCGAGCTGCCGTTCCTGGTCAACGAAATCGGCTGCCCCGCCGTCTATTGCGCACCGGGCGACATCGCCGTGGCCCACACCTTCGAGGAGCGCATCCGGATCGACGAATACCTCGCCGCCGTCCGGGCCTACGCCCTCTTTGCCGCCCGCTTCTGCGGTCTCACGGAAAGTCACCTTTCGCAAACCTGAGGAGGAAACAATGAAACATCTCTCGAAATGCCTTGCGTCCTTGACGCTCTGCCTGGCCGCAGCCGTCGCTTCCGCCCAGACGATTGGTCCAGGCGGCGAGTCCGCCACGCCGTCCGCCTCGGTGGTCGTGGGCGACGATCAGGTTGCTGCAGTGAAGGCCGCCAACTACACGGCCGCCCTGCTGTGGCACGATCAGTCGGACTTCGTGAATGCAGTCACCGCCGGCGCAAGCGACGAGTTCGCGCGCCTCGGGATCGAGGTCGTTGCCGTGACCAGCGCCGGCTTCGACGCCGCCAAGCAGCGCAGTGACATCGAGACCGCTCTCGCCAAGGAACCCAGCATCATACTTTCGCTGCCGCTCGATCCGGTAACGTCTGCCGCGGCGTTCGAGGAGGCAAAGGAGGCCGGGGTTTCCCTGACCTTCCTGTCCAACCTGCCGTCGGGCTACGAGCATCCGGCAGACTATGCGGCAATCGTGACCGACGACCTGTTCCAGATGGGCAAGCAGGCGGCCGACGTGCTCGCGGAAGCCATGGGCAACGAGGGCACCGTGGGCTGGATTTTCCACGACGCGACCTACTACGTGACCAACCAGCGCGATAACGCGTTCAAGACGACGATCGAAAGCGACTATCCGAACATCTCGATCGTCGCTGAGCAGGGAATCAGCGATCCCGCGCGGGCGGAAGACATTGCCAACGCCATGCTGCTTAAGAATCCCGACCTGGGCGGAATCTACGTGACGTGGGCCGGACCCGCCGAGGGTGTCCTGGCCGCGCTTCGCGCCAACGGCAACACCACGACCAGGATCGTCACGCTTGACTTGTCCGAACCGATTGCGCTCGACATGGTTCGGGGTGGCAACGTCGTCGCAATCGTTGCGGACGAGGCCTACGAGCTTGGACGCGCGATGGCCGCATCCGCCGTTCTCGACCTGCTCGGCCAGGATGTGCCGCCATTCGTCGTCGCCCCGGCACTCACGGTGACGGCCGACAACGTCGTCGAAGGCTGGAAACGGTCACTCAACGTCGATCCGCCGGAGAGCGTGACGTCCGCGAACTGCTCCTCCCCCTGGCGGGGCGCCCTGGCGGCCCGCCCCACCCCGG
>VYCX01000406.1:0-5603 GCA_009843725.1 Boseongicola sp. SB0675_bin_26 | reverse complement strand
GGCGACCCCCTCCCACCGCCCCGACGGCGGAACCGGCCCCCACCAGCCCCCGCGCCCGTCCCGGGGGACGCCCCCCACCTGAGCCCCCCCTTGGGGGCCCGCTTGGGGGGCCCGCCGCTCACCTGATATGCACCGAGGCAGGTGATGGAACAGGCGCTTGCACGACTGAGAGAGATGGACCTGCAGCGAGGTGTCATCTATTTCGGCTTCCTTGGCATCTTCCTCTTCTTCGCCGTCACCCTGCACGATGACGGGTTCCTGACATCGCGAAACCTGACCAACATCGTGCTGCAGACGGCTCCGGCGACAATCATGGCCATAGGCCTTGTCTTCGCCCTGTCCGCAGGCGAGATCGATCTGAGCTTCGGATCCATCGTGGCGGTATCAGCGCTTTCTGCCGCCGTCGCGATGCAGAGCCACCCGATGGTCGTGGGAGTCCTGGCAGGACTTGGCGCCGGCATCGCCATCGGTGCCTTCAACGGCGTGCTCGTGGCCTATCTGCGCCTGCCGTCGTTTCTCGTGACGCTTGCCACCATGGGGCTGTTTGCCGGCATCGCGCGCTCGATGACGGACCTTCGCTCCATCCCGGTCATCAACGATACGTTCACCGGGATCTTCGGTTCGGGAAAGCTCTTCTCGGTCCCGTCGCTGGTGCTCTGGACCGCCGTCGCCGTTCTGATCGGCCACTTGATCTATCGCAACACCCGCTTCGGCGCCCATGTGCTGGCGGTCGGGGACAACGCGCAAGCAGCCCAGGTTTCGGGAATCAAGGTGCCGCGCATCCGCCTCTGCGTCCTGACGCTCTGCGGCGCGACGGCGGGACTGGCCGGCCTGCTGTATGCCGGCCGCCTGCAGGCGGCAAAGTACACCTTGGGCGAGAGCGATCTCATGACGGTGATTGCCGCCGTGATCGTCGGCGGAACCGCGCTGAACGGCGGCAAGGGCTCGATCATCGGCGCCCTTCTGGGATCGCTGCTCATGGGCATGCTGAACAACGGTCTCATCCTAATGGGCCTCAAGGTCTCCGATCAGATGATCGTCCGCGGGCTGATCATCCTCGTCGCCGTCGCGGTTTCGCTGCGCGACACCAATCGTTGAACAGGGGGAGGGAAATGTTCCTCGATCCTCTCATCCGACGCAATCCGAAGTTCGTCGAGGCGGCCATGGGACTGCACCGGTCGGGCGCGATTCCGGCGAATTCCTATGTTCTCGATCTTGACGCCGTCGAGCGAAACGCCCGGACCTTCCAGGCCGAGGCTGCCAGGCACGGGTTGAAGACCTTTGCCATGACCAAGCAGGTCGGCCGCCATTCGGGCTTCTGCGAAGCGGTCATGAAGGGCGGAATCGACCGTGCGGTAGCCGTTGACATGGCCTGCGCCGTCGCGTGCGACCGTGCCGGGCTGAAAACCGGGCACCTTGGCCACCTGGTGCAGGTCCCGGTGCGCGAAACTGCATTTGCCGCCGCCAGGATCCGGCCGGACTTCTGGACCGTCTTCTCGGACGCCAAGGCGCGGGAGGCCGCCGCCGCCGCCGCGCTGGCCGGCCGCCAACAGGAACTGATGGCACGGATCCAGACCGAGGGCGACACCTTCTACCGCGGGCATGAAGGGGGCTTCGAGGCCGGCGAGATCGTCAGCGTCGCCGATCGCCTGGACGCGCTGGACGGTGCGCGATTCGCCGGAATCACCACGTTCCCGGCCCTCCTCTTCGATCAGGAAGGTCGCAAGGTGGCGCCGACCCCGAACCTGAAGACCCTGAACCGCGCCGCCGAGGCGCTGGCCGCCGCCGGCCGTGCGGACGTTGAAGTCAACGCGCCCGGAACGACCTCGTCGGTGGTGCTGTCGGCCCTGGCCGAGGCCGGAGCCACGCAGGTCGAGCCGGGCAACGGCCTTCATGGCACGACGCCGCTCCACGCGGTCGATGACCTGCCCGAGACCCCGGCGGTCCTCTACCTGTCGGAAGTTTCCCACCACCACGCCGGCAAGGCCTACTGCTTTGGCGGCGGATTCTACATCGATCCGGTCTTTCCGAAATACCAGGTCCGCGCGCTGGTCTCCCCCGAGCCGACATCGGACCCCGCGGCGCTGTTCGACGTGGAGGTCCCGGACTACTCTGCAATTGACTACTACGCCATGATCGACGCCACCGGTTCGCGAAAGCCTGCGTCCGGCGATACGGCCGTGTTCGGCTTCCGCGGCCAGGCGTTCACGACGCGCGCAATGGTCGTCGGGGTGCGGGGGGTTTCGGCCGGCAGCCCGCACGTGACCACCATAGAGAACGGCTTCGGCGATCCCGTTGGCTGGTCCGGGAACTTCGCGCCATGACGGCCGCATCGCCCGTCCTGTCCCTGGCAAACATCCGCAAGGTCTTCGGCGGCGTCATCGCCGTCCAGGACTTCTCGCTTGATCTCTATGCCGGCGAAATCGTCGCCCTCGTCGGCGACAACGGCGCGGGCAAGTCGACGCTCGTCAAGGTGATCTCCGGCGTTCATCGCCCGACCTCGGGCGACATCAGGATGGACGGCGAAACCGTCGCCCTCGTTGATGCCAGTTCGGCGCGCAGCCAGGGAATCGAGGTTGTCTACCAGGATCTCGCGCTGGCCCACGAACAGACGGTCTACATGAACATGTTTCTTGGCCGCGAACTGACAAGGAAACCCTTCGGCCTGCTCGACAAGGAGCGGATGCGGCGGGAAAGCCAGATGCTCGTGGACGAGCTTGACGTTCGCATTCCGTCCGCCAACTCCAGGATCCGCGATCTCAGCGGAGGCCAGCGCCAGGGGATCGCGATCGCACGGGCTACCCATTGGGCAAGCAAGCTGATCCTGCTGGACGAACCGACGGCGGCGCTCGGCGTTGCGGAGACCGCCAAGGTGGAAGAACTGGTGGCTTCGCTGAGAGTGCGCAACCTGGCGATCCTGCTCATCAGCCACAGCCTCGACCAGGTCTTCCGCCTCTCGGACCGAATCTGCGTGTTGAGGTGCGGCGAGCAGATCGGCATCCGGAAAACGGCTGACACGAACCGGAACGAAATCGTGTCCATGATCACGGGCGTGCACGCGTGAACATGCGCCAGGGCACGTTGATGGCGTCCGAGGTCTCCGAGATCCCCGACATGCTTGCCCGGCAAATTGACGCCGTCGAAACCTACTGGAATGCGGGCCGTCGCCTGGAAGAGGACGGCATTCGCGGCATAGTGACCTGCGCGCGCGGTACATCCGACCATGCGGCCACCTTCTTCAAGTACTTGATGGAGACCCGTACGGGCCTGCCTGTCGCCTCGATCGGCCCGTCAGTCGCTTCCGTCTACGGCTCGAAACTGCGACTGGAAGGGTTCGCCTGCGTCTCGTTCTCGCAGTCGGGGACAAGCCCGGACCTTGCACGCTTGCAGGGGGTCGCCAAAGCCGGCGGGGCGCAGGCGATCGCGATCCTGAATGCCGCCGACAGCCTGCTCGGCGAAGGCGCGGACATGGTGCTGCCTGTCCTGGCAGGTCCCGAGCGCGCCGTGGCCGCTACCAAGTCGTTCGTGGGCATGCTGTTCGCCTCCCTGGCAGTTCTCGCAGGGTACAGGCAGGACAGGGACATGAAGGCTGCGCTCGAGGAACTGCCGGGCCTTGCGCTGCAGGCGCTGAACCTGGACTGGTCTTCCGCGGCGCTTCCCCTTGCCCGGTCGGGGTCGCTGTTTTGCGTGAGCCGAGGCCCTGGTCTGGCCGTCGCCGCCGAAGCTGCCTTGAAGTTCAAGGAAACCTGCCGGCTCCACGCCGAGGCGTTTTCGGCCGCTGAATTGTTCCACGGCCCGGTGGCCATCGTGAGCGAGCGCTTCGCTGCTCTGTTCTTTGGCGCTCGCGGAAGCGCGGCAAGGTCGCTTGACGATGCCATGAAGGTCTTGAGGAAGCGAGGCGCATGCGTGTTGCTGGCCCATCCCGACAGGGAGAGAGCCTCTCTCCCGATGCCTCGTTCAATGCACGAAGCCTTCGACCCGCTGGTTCAGTCGGTCGCCTTCTACAGGTTCGTGGAACGGCTGGCTCGCGATCTTGGAGAGGATCCTGACGCGCCGCCGGGGCTGAAGAAGGTCACCAAGACCGTCTGAAGCCGGCGCGATCGAGGTGCGTGGCGCGATTCGCCTCAAGAAGGACAGCCCCGAGGCGTGCTGCCACGGGGCCGATGACGCGTACATGGTCGCCTGTCGGCAAGACCTGATACCCGTTCGGGCATGGCCCGACTTCGTTGGTGGCCAAGAATGGGCAATTGATGCGAAAGTCACATTGAACCTTCGCACTGATTCCACGGGCTGGCAGAGAAGGCCGGTGTCAACGCCTCTCGTATGCCCGGAAAGTCAGAAACTGGCAAGAAGACGGGGCCTGTTTGGCCTCGATCCCGCGCCGATCTGCCTCCGAAACGGGTTCTCTCGTCGCGCTTGTGACCGTTTTCCCGTGCGATCCTCATGCGCGCAGTCTGGGAGAGGCCGGGGCAGGCTTGCCGCCAGCATACAGAAATGCCAGTAAACGCAACAAGCGTCTGCTTGGCATGTGAACTTGCCGGAATGACCGGCAGCGCCGCGCACGGGTTGAAGGCGGCGGCGCATCTGGGCACCAGGGAGGCAAGATGTCCGGAATCTGGCGCCAGCCAGGGAGAGCCGCCATGAAATCCGTTTCGAGCCTCATATTCGCAATGCTGGCGTTGGCCGCCTGCACTGCCGACAAGGAGCCAGGTGGCACACTTGAACTTGAGAGGAATACGGAGTTCGATGGCGCGGCGCTTCGGTTCTTCGTGACACTGGATGACGGAACGGAGGCTTCCGTCCACACGGACGATGACCTGGTCGGGAACACGCGTGCCCCGACGCCCATGCCCGGCCATAGGGCGCATGCCCTGACGTTCTTCAAGGAAACGGAGGCGGGCACGTCGGTGGCCCACGCCCTTCTGAGCTGGGATCCGGAAAACCCCGCCGACTACCTGGCGTTCGGCTGGTGGACCCAGTTCCCCAATCAGCATGCCCCTGATCTTTCGTTCGCGGAGTCGGAGCAGTACGCGATCATCGACGGTCCGGAAATCGATCATGGCATCGTGCCGCAGGTGCCGGCCGACGGGGCGGCCTCCTACACGGGCCAGGCCGGCGGCCTCTACGCCTACACGTTCGGAAGCGACTGGGGCGAGGACGAGGGCGAATTCGTGATCGACGAGTACCAGGGCGTGCTCACCCTGACCGCGGACTTCGCGGACGGCGCGGTCAGGGGCTGCATCGGCTGCGTTGGCGACCTCGTTACGAGGCGTGCGCATTTCGGGTCGTTCCTGGGACGGGATCCGATAGACGCGCAAGGCCTGGCCAAGGACTACGAGCTTCACCTCGCCACCGCGATCTTGAGGGAAGACGGCCTGTTCGAGCGCGACAGGGTGACGGTGAGGCATCCGGAACGGACCATCACCTCGTTCGAGGGAAGCTGGGGCGGCGCACTGTCCAGCCGCCAGGACACCGACGGGAACCCCCGTCTGGTCGCCGGCTTCAGCAGCGTCGGGTTCGAGGAGAGCGACGGAAGCGAAGGTGATTTCAGGGGTTAGCTCCTGGGCCTGCGCGCCCCCTTCCGGCAGGACGGGCGATCATCC